>JBEVGQ010000001.1:0-3349 GCA_040511655.1 Aeromicrobium sp.
GCCCGTGGTCACCTGGCCCGGCGGCCACTTCGCCGCCGGGCGTCTGCCGAAGGGCGATCCGTTCGGCGACCAGGTCGCGACCGCGGTCGTCACCGCCGGCCAGCCGCTGCCCGAGCTGGTGGGTGCGCCGTACGGGTCCGACCTGCGCCAGTACGCCGCGGCCGGCATCCCGACCGTCCAGTACGGACCCGGCGACATCGCCGACGCCCACGCCGTCGACGAGAGCGTCAGCATCGCCGAGGTCGTGGCGTGCGCGACGGCCTACGCCGAGCTGATCGTCGCCCGCTGCAGCTGACCCGCTTCACCCCAGCCCAGTTCAGGTCAGGGCGACTCAGGGGTGGGCAGCTGCTCGGGCTGCTCGGTCTCTTGAGCGCTCGGGTCCTCGACGGGGTCGGGGTTGGCGGGCTCGGCGCCGGCCGCCGGCATCGGCAGGCTCACGTACTCGCCGACCTCGATCGTCTTGGACGGGTTGAACGAGACCACCTGGACGCCGACCGGCACCCCCTCGGCGTCGAAGGTCACGACCGACACCTGCGCCTGGCGGCGCAGGCTGCTGCCGAGCGCGATCGGCAGCACCGCGCCACCCGTGGTGCCCGTGGTGAGTCGCGTCGTGGTGGAGCCCCCCGGACCGACGATCGCCTTCGGCCCGACCTGGTAGTGCAGGTGGCCGGTGAGGACGAGGTCGACGCACCCGCTGGCCGCGACCTCGCTGCCCGACGCCCACGAGTGGACGGCCAGCACGCCGACCCTCTCACCGGCCGCATCGGCCTTGCAGGCGGCGTCGCGCAAGGACGTGTCTTGGTCGGCCAGGCCGCCGTTGCGGGTCTTGGCGTCCTCGGTGTAGCCCGTGAGCTTGGTGCCGCGGGGATCGCTGGCACCGAGGAACCGCACGCCGCCCACCGTGACGGGCTTGCCCCGGAGCACCGTGAACCCCTGGTCGGCCATCTGCTCGGCCACGGCGTCGGTGTCGTGGTTGCCGGCGACCGCGACGGTCTCGAAGCCGTCGAACTCGCGGGCGAGCGAGTTGATGCTGAACGACTCCCACGACGCGCCCTGGCCCGTGTCGTCGCCGAGGTCGATCAGCATGCGGGCCTGGGCGCGGTCGGCGATCGTGCGCGCGACCGGGTCCATGCCGATGTTGTCGTGACGGTCGGTGACGACGAGCGCCGTGGTCTCACCGTCCTGCGGTGTGCGCAGCTCGGCCTGCTTCGCGTTCTCGTCGAGCGCCTCGTAGAAGCTCACCGAGTCGCGGTAGAGGTAGAGCGCCCCCTCGACGAGGGCCCGGCTCGAGCTGGTGGCCGAGCCCTGCGCCAGCTCGATGGTGCGCAGTCCCGCGTTGTCGACCGGCAGCTCGGGGAACTCGCTGGTGAGCGACACCCACTGCTTGGACGGTTGCCCGTCGTCGCCCGGCACGGCCACGAGGACGACGGCACCGACGAGCACGAGCGCCGTGGCCGAGCCCACCGCTGCGGTGCGCCGCGTGGGACGCGCGAGCCGGGCCCGCAGCTCGCCGCGACGACGTGACCCCACCGCCGTCCAGACCAGCACCGTGGCGGTGCCGGCGAGCAGGCCGAGACCGAGACCACGGAGCGCCGCGGACGCCCCCATGCCGATCATGGCGGACCGCACCGCACGGATCTCGCCGTCGGGCTGGCTGGCGATGACGGCGTCGCGTGCCAGCATCTCCTCGAGGCCCGCACCCTGGCTGTCGCCGAGGTCGATCGCGACCCCGATGCCGCCCGGCACGTCGACGGGCACCCGCACCTGCGGCAGCAGCGCCCCGAAGTCGAGCGTCGCATGGCCGTCGGTGGCGGGCCGGACGGTCGCGTCGTGGGCGCCGATGACGAGGTAGCGCTCGCTCTGCAGGAAGAGCGTCCACGCCGTGGGGACCGCGACGACCAGGACGACGGCGAGCACGCCCAGGACCTTGGCGAGCCGTCTCACGAGATCCGCTGCCTCCACCGCCCGGTCGTGCCCACCGTGGTGAGCAGCTGAGTGGCGCGGGTGAGGACGACGTAGAGCGTGCGCCAGCCGGCGCTGGACTCGTCGGTGATGCCGTCGGGCTCGACGACCACCACGCCGTCGAACTCCAGCCCCTTGGTGTCGAGCCCGTCGAGCACCTTCAACCGGTCGTCGTGCTCGGCGACGAGATCGGTCAGGTCGGCGCGCAGGCGCTCGACGGACGCCCGCGGCGCCACGACCGCCACGGTGCCCTCGACCCGTCCGAGAATGTCGCGGGCGGCATCGCGGGCGGCATCGACCAGAGCGGCCGGCTCGACCAGCAGCTGGCGGGGCTCCTCGCCGGTGCGGCGCACGGCATCGGCCAGATCGGGATCGGGCACGCCGACGGCGGCGACCTTGGCGGCGAGCTCGTAGATCTCGGCGGAGTTGCGGTAGTTGGTCGACAGCCGGAAGGCGTGCTCGGGCTTGCCGTCGAGCGCGGCCTTGCGGGCAGCTGCCGACTCGCGCGGGTGCGGCCACGACGACTGCGCCTCGTCGCCGACGATCGTCCAGCTGGCGTGGCGGCCACGACGGCCGAGCATGCGCCACTGCATCGGGGAGAGGTCTTGCGCCTCGTCGACGAGCACGTGCGCGAAGCCGTCGTCCTCGATGCTCTGGGTCGATCGGAACCGGTCGACCCGCTCGTCGCGCTCGCGGCGCTCGAAGCTCATGAGCTGCTTCGGGTCGTCGTCATCGTCGTCGGTGACCTCGGGCACCTCGCCCACGAGGTAGCGCAGCTCGTCGATGAGGGGGACGTCCTGGATGCTGGGCTCGCCCGCGGCCCACGAGGTCTTGAGCGCCTCGACCTCGACCCGGCTGAAGGTGCCCTGCGACAGACGGTCGATGACGTCGGGCAGCGTGCGCCAGATCTCGATCGGCTCGACCGGCGGCCACCAGTCCTCGACGAAGTCGACGAAGCGGTCGTCGGTCGTGACGATCTCGACGAACTCCGCCTGGCCCTTCTCGAGAGCGCGCTCGCCCCGCACCTGGCGCCAGAGTGCGTCGACGAGCATCTGCGGCGCCCGCGCGTAGGCGCGGTTGCGCTTGCCCCCGTTGAGCAGCTGACGCCGGATGCGGTCGAGCTGCTCGGGGTGGAGCCGCAGGACGTCGTCCTTGTAGAAGTAGCGGAACTCCGTGGGCGCTCCGGGCATTGGTGCCGCGGCGGCCTTGGTCAGGAAGCCCGTCATGCGCGACGAGCCCTTCGCCGCGGCCGCGACGGACTCGTCGTGCCGCGCGGCCCGGATGCCGGCGACGACCTCGCCGAGCGAGCGCCGCGTCACGCGGGTGTCGCCGAGGCTCGGCAGGACGCGCGCGATGTAGTTCATTAAGTCGCCCGACGGCCCCACGA
>JBEVGQ010000002.1:0-3071 GCA_040511655.1 Aeromicrobium sp.
GGGCACGCCATGCCGCAGCCGGCCTGGCTCGAGACGCAGATCGTGGCGCGGTCGGTGTACCGCATCAGGACCGACTCGACGAGCGCTCCGTCGAACAGGCGCCACAGCGACTTGACCGTCGCCCCCTTGTCGGCCTCCATCGTGCGGACCGGGTTGAGCAGCGTGGGGAGCAGCTCCTCGACGATGCGATCCTTGCTGGCGGCCGGGAGGTCCGTCATGTTGCCGGGGTCGCGCTCGAGCCGCGCGTAGTAGTGGTGGGCGACCTGCTTGACCCGGAACGCCGGCTCGCCGAGCGCCTCCGCCGCGGCCGTACGCTCCTCGCCGCTCAGGTCGGCGAGATGGCGTGGGGGCTTGCCACGCCCACGCTTCTGCTCGAAGACGAGCGGCAGGGGGTTCGGGTTGACGGAGGACACCCGATCATTCTCTCATTCGGGGCCACATTCCCCCGAATCGTCTGCTCGAGCGATCAGCCTCGGGGGAGGTCGGCGACGAACTGCAGCTTCGCGAGGACCGGCGGCGGGATCACGAACGGGTAGAGCGCGCCCTTGCCCATGCTGCGGTTGATCTGGTTGAGCGCGACGCTCAACGGGATCCACACGCCGACGACGAGGTCGTGGAACGAGCTGAACTCCTGCGGCGAGGCGACGGTCGCCAGGCCGAACGCCGACGCCGTCTCGATCGTGTCGCAGATGTGCATGTAGTGCGCGAACGTCTCGGCGAAGTCCTCGAACGGATGCATCGTGGCGTACATGCTGATGTAGTCGTTCTCCCAGCCGGCCGGCGGCCCCTGCGAGTAGTGGCGTTCGATCGCGTCGGCGTAGCTCTCCTCCTCGTTGCCGAAGAGCTCGCGCGCCTTCTCGATCAGGTCGCCGCGCACGAGCTGCCACTCGATATAGTGCCCGATCTCGTGCCGGAAGTGACCCAGCATCGTCCGGTAGGGCTCGTCGAGCTTGACCCGCACCTTCTCGCGGTGGGCATCGTCGCTCTCGGCCAGGTCGAGCGTGATGATGCCGCTGTCGTGGCCCGTCGTGACGTCCTCGTCCACGCTCGACAGCAGGTCGAAGGCGAGCCCGTTGTCGGGGTCCTCGCTGCGCGTGACGATCGGGAAGCCCAGCGTGTCGAGCTCGACGACGAGCCGGCGCTTGGCCTCCTCGGCGACCTTGAACTCGCGCAGACCCACCGCATCGGCGTCACTGGGACGGGTGCGGGTGAGGCCGCAGCTGAAGCAGAACCCGCCTGGGAACTCGGTCAACCAGGTGCAGCCCGACAGGTTGAGGTTCTTGCACACGTGCCAGATGTCACCGTCGGCGTCGACGTACTGCCCCTTGGCATCGACGGGAACGATCGCCCGCTCGCCGCGCGAGAAGCCGAGATTGGTCTTGCACGAGACGCAGATCGAGTTCTCGAAGTACAGGGAGTTGCCGCACACGCGGCAGGAGAAGGCCTTCACCGGACAAGTCTGGCAGGGCTGCGCCAAACGGCGACCGCTGCGGCGGGCTCAGTCCGTGACGGGCGCCACGTCGACCTCGACGCGCAGGGTCGACGACGTCGCCTCGGTGAAGATCACGCCCTTGACCGGAGGCACGTCGCCGTAGTCGCGGCCCCACGCGACCGTCACGTAGCGGTCGTTGACGAGCTGGTCGTTGGTCGGGTCGACCGCGAGCCAGCCGTCGCCGGGGATCCATACCGAGGCCCAGGCGTGCGTGGCGTCGGCGCCAACGATGCGCTCCTTGCCCGGCGGCGGGGTCGTGGCCAGGTAGCCGCTGACGTAGCGGACGGCCAGTCCGTGCGAGCGCAGGCAGGCCAGCGTCAGGTGGGCGAAGTCCTGGCAGACGCCGGCGCGCTGGTCGAAGATGTCGTCGACGGTCGTGGTGACCGTCGTGGCCGTCTTGTCGTAGGCGAAGTCGGCGTGGATGCGGCGCATGACCTCGACGACGGCCTCACCGATCGGGCGGCCGGGCTCGAGCGACTGCGCGGCGTAGGCGTGGGCCTCGGGCGTCTGGTCGGCCAGGGACGATGCGAGCGCGAAGTCCTGCGCCTGCCAGGCGTCCGCGACATCGGGGCGCCCGACCGGGCGAGCGTCCTCCCAGGGGGTGAGAAGTGCCTGCTCGTCGTGCTCGGGCGACCGCACCTCGACGTCGCTGACGGCCAGGACGTCGAGCACCTGGTGGGGCTCGGTGACCTGGAAGTAGGTCGCGGTGTTGCCGTAGTAGTCGAGGTCCTCGGTGTGGTCGAGCGGCTCGGGGGTGACGGTCAGCGCGCGCTCGGCGACGTGCTGCCACGACAGCTCGCGCGGCACGAGGTAGGCGATGCCGAGGCTGTCGCTGACGTCATCGTCGTACGAGTACGTCGTGCGGTGCGACACGCGGTACCTCACTCGGTCACCGTCGCGAAGCCGAACGAGCGCGGCACGGGGCTGCCGGCGAAGTGCATCTCGCCCACGGCGTCGGCGAACCGGGTGAGCTGACCGACGTAGCCGGTGAGGAACCGGTCGAGGTGCGGGCGCCGCTCGCCCTCGATGGCCGTCAGCGCCGCGATGTCGACCCGCTCGAGCTCGTCGAGCAGGTCGTCGAGCAGTCGCTCGGGGCGGGTCGAGCCGGTCGACTCCGGCATCGCGGCCACGTGCCGGCGCATCTCGTCGATGCCGGACGCCAGCGATCGCGGGTTGTCGGCATCGGTGAGCAGCAGCTCGAGGACGCCGGTGAGCCGCACGTAGCCGCGGTACCGGCGGCGGTGCGTCACGGCGCTCTCGCTCGCCGACAACACCGCGGTGTTGACGTCGCGGTCGATGTCGATCCCGCGCCGGACCGTCGTCGTCGCGCTGAGCAGGTGGCACAGCTGGAGCGCGCGCTCGAGCGCACGACCGGTGCAGATCATGCGCCAGCCGGGGTCGCGCATCATGTTGGCGGTGACGCCCTGCAGCGACAGGATGCCGGTAAGCATCTGCGCGGCGCTCTCGGCGACCTGGTGGCTGTAGTGGTAGGTCGACAGATGGGCCGAGGCACGCTCGGTCGAGCTGAACGCCTGCCACGTGTCGGGCGACAGCTGGTCGCGCACGCTCTGCGCGGCGT
>JBEVGQ010000003.1:0-4675 GCA_040511655.1 Aeromicrobium sp.
GTACGACGCAGGTCGCCCTCGGTCTGGTAGTTCGCTTCGATGTGATCGCGGAGCGCTACGAGGTCGTTGTCGTCGAGCTCGTGGACTCGCTTGTCCGGGCTGATGCCGGTTGCTGCGAGGGTCTCGGTGGCGCGGGTGCGGCCGATTCCGAATACGTACGTGAGTGCGATCTCGATGCGCTTTTCGCGCGGGAGGTCGACTCCTACGAGGCGTGCCATCTAGGCAGTTCCTTCCATTGTGCGAGGTGTGGTCATCCGATGCGTCCCGGTTGCCTCCCAGATCAGATGATCTGGAACCGGGCCCCGGCCTACGCTTCCGGGGGTGACCCGCCGCTGACCAGAGACGTGCTCTGCCCTGCGAGGGGAGCGATCAGATGTTTCGTCGTGCTGTTCTGCTGTGAAGAAGTGTTGCTGTGAGTGACGCTGCTCAGCCCTGGCGCTGCTTGTGGCGCGGGTTCTCGCAGATCACCATGACGCGGCCGTGGCGACGGATCACCTTGCACTTGTCACACATCTTCTTCACGCTCGGGTTGACCTTCATCGAGATTCTCTCTCTTGGGGATCGATGCGTGGATGCTGGCTGGTGTTGCTTGTTGCAGACCTACTTGTAGCGGTACACGATGCGACCGCGGGAGAGGTCGTAGGGCGAGAGCTCGACCACGACCCGATCCTCGGGGAGGATGCGGATGTAGTGCTGACGCATCTTGCCGCTGATGTGCGCGAGAACCTTGTGACCGTTGGCCAGCTCCACACGGAACATCGCGTTGGGAAGAGCCTCGACCACGGCACCTTCCATCTCGATGACGCCTTCTTTTTTCGCCATGACCTCTTCTTTGGTTGCACTGCGTGTGATGTCACCGTGATGCTGTGTTGCTCCGGCCAGGGACGCACATCCGCACACCGCCGGAACGGGTGTCGTGACATGGGTGAGCGAACCTGAAAAGGCCGACTCCCGATTCTACGCCCACCGGACCGACAGACTCAAATCGCCCCCGGCTGCGCCAGGCGTCACGACGGCGGGCGGAACTCGGTCTGGCCGGGACCGTACCGGTCGATCAGGCGCGACAGGACGATCGCGGTCTCGGTGCGGTCGACGCTGTCGGTCTCGACCCGCACGCGCTCGAGTGCCCGCTCGAGGTCACGCACGTCCTTGGCGACGATGTGCAGGATCGCATCGGCTGCGCCCGAGACCGTGGCCGCCGCGTGCACCTCCGGAACGCGACTGAAGGCGTCGCGCAGCTGGTCGGGCGAGATCGTGCCCTTGCAGTGCACCTCGACGTAGGCCTCGGTCGTCCAGCCGACGAGGTGCGGGTCGAGGATCGCCGTGAACCCTGCGATGACACCGTCACCCACCAGGCGGTCCATCCGTCGCTTCACTGCCGGCGACGACAGCCCGATGCGGTCGCCGATCGCCGCGTAGCTGGCGCGCCCGTCCTCGAGCAGGCACCCGATGATCTGTCGGTCGAGATCGTCCATTCCGACAGTGTTGCAAGAAATCGCCGCTCAATCGAGATCAGTGCAAGAAATCTGCCCTCGAGCGACGGTTTCGGATTCGTTGCTTTCGCCACAGCGCGCCTAGGGTTGGTGATCGTGCAGAGTCACTGCCTGAGCTCACCCCCGGAGGCCTCACCTTGACCGTTCTCGACACCCGCGCCGTCGACGCCCCGCACGAGGCGGACGTCCGCCTGGCCCGTCCTCGGCACTACCTGATGTGCACCCCCTCGCACTTCGAGGTCACCTACGCCATCAATCCCTGGATGGACGTCGAGAACCCCGTCGACACCGCCCGCGCCCGCCTGCAGTGGGAGGTGCTGCGGCAGACCTACCTGACCCTCGGCCACCGGGTCGACCTGATCGATCCCCTGCCCGGCCAGCCCGACATGGTGTTCGCGGCCAACGGCGGACTCGTGATCGGCCGTCACGCCTACGGGGCCAAGTTCCGCTTCGCCGAGCGCGCCGCCGAGGGCGGGGCCTATGCGACGTGGCTCGCCGACCACGGCTACCACGTGGCCGAGCCGTCCCGCACCAACGAGGGCGAGGGCGACTTCCTGGCGCTGGGGTCGATGATCCTGGCAGGAACGGGATTCCGCACGTCCCTCGAGGCGCACATCGAGGCCGCCGACGCCCTCGACCGTCCGGTCGTCTCGCTCGAGCTCGTCGATCCGCGCTTCTACCACCTCGACGTCGCGATCGCGGTGCTCGACGACGGCCACGGCGTCGCCCCGGCCGACATCGCCTACTACCCCGGCGCCTTCAGCCGTCACAGCCAGCGCACGCTGCGCGACCTGTTCCCGGACGCCATCGTGTGCTCCGAGGCCGACGCCCTGGTGCTGGGCCTCAACGCAGTCAGCGACGGGCACCACGTCGTCCTTCCGGCCGCAGCGACCGCGCTGGCCGACGACCTCCGCGGTCGCGGCTACACGCCGGTCCCGGTCGACCTCAGCGAGTTCGTCAAGTCCGGCGGAAGCGTCAAGTGCTGCACGATGGAGCTGCACCGCTGAGCCCGTCGTGCACCTGCCGACGACCGATATCAGCCCATCGAGTCACACAAGCCCCATCTGTCACGTAGAGTGTCGGCGTGTCGCAGTCTCGGATCGCACTCGTCGTGCTATTTTTCGCCGCCCTCCTCGTGCCGGTCGCTCCTGCGCACGCGGCCTCCACCGTCCTCTGCACGACCTACTCGGGGTGCAGCGGCAAGGGGTACTCCCACGCGGGGTACGCCTCGGCCAAGGGCACCAGCTACTGGGGCATGTACACCGGCACCAACTGCACCAACTACGTCGCCTACCGGCTCATCACCACCAACGGGCTGTCGACCAAGCGCCCTGCACCGGGGGTCGGCAACGCCCGTGACTGGGGCACCGCGATGGCCTCGGTGACCAACTCGACGCCCGCCGTCGGCGCCGTGGCGTGGTGGGGGAAGACCGGCAACCACGTCGCGTACATCGAGAAGGTCGTGTCGAGCAGCGAGATCTGGGTCTCGGAGTCCAACTGGAGCGGCTCGTTCGACTGGCGCAAGATCACGACGTCCGGCGGCGGCTGGCCCGACGGCATCATCCACTTCAGCGCCCCCGCTCCCGTCAGCTCCACGCAGCCCGCGATCGTCGGCTCGCCGGTCGTCGGCGCGGCCGTCACGGCGGCCACGGGCGCGTGGAGCCCGACACCCTCTACCTTCCAGTACCAGTGGCTGCTCGACGGCGCTCCGATCTCCGGCGCCACGGGCAAGACCTACACGCCCACCCCGTTCACGGCCAACCGCAGCCTCACGGTGCAGGTCACCGGCGTCCGGTCCGGCGCGCCGGCCGTGCAGGCGGTCTCCGCCCCGGCCGTCGTCGCACCGGGAATCCTCACGGCGGCACGACGTCCGGTGGTCAGCGGCTCGGCCAAGATCGGCCAACGGCTCAGCGCGACGTCCGGCACCTGGTCGCGCAGCGACGTCACGCTCGGCTACCAGTGGTTCTCGGGCGCCAACTCGATCGCGGGCGCGACGGCCTCCACCTACGTCGCGCAGGCCGGTGACGTCGGCCAGCCGCTCACCGTCCGGGTGACCGCCAGCCGCGCCGGCTTCACACCGGCGACGTCCACGTCGGCCTCCACGGCCGCCGTCGCGGGAGGCACGCTGGTCCGCCGTTCCGCGCCGTCGGTGAAGGGCACCCCGCGGGTCGGCGCGCCCCTGACCGCCTCACCCGGCACCTGGTCGCCGGCAGCAACCACGACCTTCCAGTGGTACGCCGACAAGCGCGCGGTGCCCGGCGCCACGGCGAGGACCTTCACGCCGACCGCCCGTGAGCGCCGCGCGACCATCCGGGTGCGGGTGACGGCCCGACGCGCCGGATACACCTCGATGACCGCCACCTCGTCCTCGACCGCCGCCGTCGGCACGGGCCGCATCGACGTCGCCAAGGCGCCGCGCATCACCGGCTCGCCCAGCGCCGGCACGGTCCTGACGATCGATCCCGGCACTGCCTCCCCCGCCACCGCGTCCGCCCGCTACCAGTGGCTGCGCGACGGCAAGCCGATCACCGGAGCCACGGGGCGCACGCGCAAGGTCTCGACCGGTGACGTCGGTCGCCGCCTGTCGGCCACCGTCACGTACAAGGCGTCGGGCTACTCGGCGCGCACCGTCACGACCTCTGCCGTGCGCAAGGCGCGTTCGGCCCCCACGCTGTCGGTGAAGGCCGCGTCGGCGTCCGGGGGCACGGTCGTCTTCACCGTCCGCGTCAGCGGCGCTCGCGGCATCCGGCTCACGGGGTCGGTCTCGGTCACCGACCCGTCCGGACGCGCCCGCACCGTCAAGCTGGTCAACGGACGTGCCGTGCTGACGGTGACCGGGCAGCCCGTGGGACGACAGACCTACCAAGTCACCTACGGCGGCTCGTCGAGCGCCGCGCCAGGCACCAAGAACAAGACAGCGACGGTGCGCTGACACACGGCCGGGTCGGGGTCAGGCCTCGGAGTCGAACAGGACCTTCCAGTCGCCGTCGATCTGCTGCACCTGCCACGTCTGGTCGGCCTCGTCGGTGCCGAGATCGACGGTGACGGTCGTGCTGCCGTCGACCGGCTCGGCGGACGACAGCTCGATGTCGTCGAGGTCGACGCCGTCGGACGCGTAGTCGCCCTTCAACGTCCCGATCATCTCGCAGTCGATCTCGTCGGGGGTCACCACGAGGTCCTTG
>JBEVGQ010000004.1:0-4891 GCA_040511655.1 Aeromicrobium sp.
CGGTGCGCTCCGGCGGTGACGTCGTCATGTCGGCGACGGCACGGCTCGAGGCGCCCCGCACGGCGTACGCGTTCCCGGGCCAGGGCATCCAGCACCCCGGCATGGGCATGGCCGCCTACCAGCGGTCGAAGGCGGCTCGTGAGATCTGGGACCGCGCCGACGCCCACACCCGCGGGGCTCTCGGCTTCTCGATCCTGACCGTCGTGCGCGACAACCCCACGACGCTCGTCACCCGCGGCGTGACCCACAAGCACCCCGACGGCGTGCTGTTCCTGACGCAGTTCACCCAGGTCGCGATGGCCGTTCTGGGCGCGGCCCAGATGGCCGAGCTGCGCGAGTCGGGCTCGTTCGTGGAGGGCTCGGTCCTGGCGGGACACTCCGTCGGCGAGTACAACGCGCTCGCCGCGGTGTCGGGCGTCATCCCGCTCGAGGCCGTCGTCGAGGTCGTCTTCCAGCGCGGGTCCGTCATGCACGGCCTGGTGCCGCGTGACGCCGCCGGTCGCAGCGACTACCGCCTCGCCGCGATCCGCCCCTCGCAGATCGGCCTGACCGACGACGACGTCACGGCGTTCGTCGACGGCATCGCCGACCGCACGGGCGAGTTCCTGCAGATCGTCAACTACAACCTGAAGGACTCGCAGTACGCGATCGCCGGCACGGTCGCCGGCCTCGAGGTGCTCGAGACCGAGGTCAACCGTCGCCGCGCCGAGTTCGGCGGCAAGGCCGCCTTCATCCTGGTGCCGGGCATCGACGTCCCGTTCCACTCGACGGTGCTGCACGGCGGCGTGCCCGACTTCCGTGACCGCCTGCAGGAGCTGCTGCCCGCGACGATCGACCCGACGATCCTGGAGGGCCGCTACGTGCCCAACCTGGTGCCGCGGCCGTTCACGCTCGACCGCGCCTTCCTGCAGGAGATCGCCGACCTGGTCCCGTCCGAGCCCCTCGACGAGGTGCTGGCCGACTACGACGCGTGGGTCACGCGTCCGGGCGAGCTGTGCCGGATCGTGCTGATCGAGCTGCTCGCGTGGCAGTTCGCCAGCCCCGTGCGCTGGATCGAGACGCAGGACCTGTTCTTCACCTCGGTCGCCGACGGCGGACTGGGTGTCGAGCGGTTCATCGAGATCGGCGTCGGCCAGTCGCCGACCGTGGCCAACCTGGCGGCGTCGACCCTCAAGCTGCCGGGACGCTTCGGTCCGCCCGTGCAGGTGCTCAACTTCGAGCGCGACAACGCGGCGGTCTTCTCGACCGACGAGGAGCAGGCCGTCGTCGAGGACGAGGCGCCCGCAGCGCCGGCCGAGTCGACCGAGACGTCGGCGGCACCAGCGGCAGCGGCTGCGGCCCCCGCGGCGTCGACCTCCGCGGGCCCCCGCCCGGCCGACCTCACCTACGACGCCGCCGACGCCACGCAGCTGCTGATCGCCTGGTGGACCAAGATGCGTCTCGACCAGATCGGCGCCGCCGACTCGATCGAGTCGCTGTGCGACGGCGCCTCGTCGCGCCGCAACCAGCTGCTCGTCGACCTCGGTGGCGAGCTGGGTCTCGGCGCCATCGACGGTGCCGCCGATGCCGACATCCCCTCGCTGTCGGCGCAGGTCAAGGGTCTGGCCCGCGGCTACAAGCCGTTCGGCCCGGTGCTGACCGAGGCCATCGGCGACCACCTCAAGAAGGTGCTCGGCCCCACGGGCAAGCGCCAGGCCGCGATCGCCGAGCGCGTCACGGACGTGTGGCAGCTCGGCGCGGGCTGGTCGAGCCACGTGCTCGCCGAGCTGGCGATGTCGAGCCGCGACGGATCGAGCGTTCGCGGCGGCGAGTTCGGGTCGCTGACCTCGATCTCGTCGGCCGCCGACGTCGATGCCGCGGTCGACGCGAGCGTCCAGGCTGTCGCTGCCCGCCACGGTGTGAGCGTCGCACTGCCCGCGACCGGCGGGGGAGAGGCCACGATCGACGCGGCCGCCCTCGGCGAGTTCACCGCGCAGATCACCGGCCCCGACGGCGTGCTCGCCTCGTCGGCGCGACTCGTGCTCGACCAGCTCGGCCTCACCCAGGTGCCCACGGTCGTCGAGCCCGACGCCGCGGACGCCGAGGTGCTGGCGCGCGTCGAGTCCGAGCTGGGCAGCGACTGGGCCAAGCTCACCGCGCCCGCGTTCGACCCCCTGAAGGCCGTCGTCTTCGACGACCGCTGGGCGTCCGCGCGCGAGGACCTCGCACGTCTCGCGGTCGGGCAGACCGTCGACACGACGTTCGTGGGTGCCGGCGCTGTCGTCTCCGCACAGGCCACCTGGTGGGCCGAGCACGTCGACGACGCCGACCTCGCGGCCCGGTTCCGTCAGATCGCGACCGACGCGCTCGCCACGACCGCCGGCCAGTGGGCCGACGACCTCGCGGTGGTGACGGGCGCCAGCAAGGGCTCGATCGCGGCCGGCGTCACGGCGCAGCTGCTCGCGGGCGGTGCGACGGTCGTCGCGACGACCTCGGGGCTCGACGCGCGCAAGCTGGCGTTCTTCAAGGAGCTGTACCGGACGCACGCCGTCCACGGTGCTGCCCTGTGGGTCGTGCCGGCCAACATGGCGTCGTTCGCCGACGTCGACGCGCTCGCCGCCTGGATCAACGGCGAGCAGACGCAGACGCGGGCCGGCGCCACGACGGTGCTCAAGCCCGCCATGACGCCGACCCTGCTGTTCCCGTTCGCGGCCGGCCGGGTCGCCGGCGACCTCACCGACGCGGGCAGCCGCACCGAGGTCGACATGCGCATCCTGCTGTGGTCGGTCGAGCGCCTCATCGGCGCGCTGTCGGCCCGCGGCCAGGACCACGACATCGACGCGAAGCTGCACGTCGTCCTGCCGGGCTCGCCCAACCGCGGGATGTTCGGCGGCGACGGCGGCTACGGCGAGGCCAAGGCGTCGCTCGACGCCCTGGTGTCGCGCTGGTCGGCCGAGCGCACGTGGGGCGAGCGCGTGACGCTGGCCCATGCCATCATCGGCTGGGTGCGCGGCACCGGGCTCATGGGCGCCAACGACCCGCTGGTCGAGGCCGTCGAGGCCGCCGGCGTCCGCACCTGGACGCCGTCCGACATGGCGGCGGCGCTGCTGGCGACGTGTGAGCCGGCTGCTCGCGTCGCGGCCCTCAGCGAGCCCCTCACGGTCGACCTGACCGGTGGGCTCGGCGGCACGAAGATCGACATGAAGGCGCTGGCCGACGGCCTCGAGCGTCCCGACGTCGTCCAGCCGGACGACTCCGGCACCATCACGGCGCTCGCCCCGTCGCCGGCTCAGCTCGACCGGGTCGAGCAGCTCGACTGGGCCCCCGTCGACACCCGTCCCGAGGACCTCGTGGTCATCGTGGGTGCCGGCGAGCTCGGCCCGTACGGCTCGGCGCGTACCCGCTTCGAGGTCGAGGTGAGCGACGAGCTGTCGGCGGCCGGCGTCCTCGAGCTGGCCTGGTCGACCGGGCTGGTCAGCTGGGACACGCAGGGTGGCGGCTGGTTCGACACCGCGACGCAGGAGAAGGTCGACGAGGCCGATCTCGTGGAGCGGTACGAGGAGACGGTCCGCGAGGCCGTCGGCATCCGCCGCTACGTCGACGAGGGCGCGATGGTCGACAACACCGCGCCGCTGCTGACGTCGGTCTACCTCGACGACGACCTGTCGTTCTCGGTGGGCAACGAGGCCGAGGCGCGCGCCCTGCGCGACGCCGACCCCGAGCGCACCGTCATCACGGCGTCCGCAGACGGCGACTGGACCGTGACGCGCAAGGCCGGGACCGAGATCCGCGTGCCGCGCCGCATGAAGCTGACCCGCACGGTCGGCGGCCAGATCCCGACGGGCTTCGACCCGACGGTCTGGGGCGTCCCGGCCGAGATGGTCGAGTCGATCGACCGCGTCGCGCTCTGGAACCTCATCTGCACCGTCGACGCCTTCCTGTCGAGCGGCTTCACGCCGTCCGAGCTGATGCGCTGGGTGCACCCCGCCCTGGTCGCCAACACGCAGGGCACCGGCATGGGTGGCATGCAGTCGATGCAGTCGCTCTACATCGACACGCTGCTCGGCGAGAGCAAGGCGAACGACATCCTGCAGGAGGCGCTGCCGAACGTCATCGCGGCGCACGTGGTGCAGTCGTACGTCGGCTCGTACGGTGCGATGGTGCACCCCGTCGCGGCCTGCGCCACGACCGCGGTGTCGGTCGAGGAGGGGGTCGACAAGATCCGGCTCGGCAAGGCGGAGTTCGTGGTCTCGGGCGGCTTCGACGACCTGAGCATCGAGGGCATCGTGGGCTTCGCGGACATGTCGGCCACCGCCGACTCGGCCGCGATGAGCGCCAAGGGCATCGAGGACCGCTACTTCAGCCGCGGCAACGACCGTCGCTACGGCGGCTTCGTCGAGTCGCAGGGCGGCGGCACGATCCTGCTGGCCCGCGGCGACGTCGCGGCCCGCATGGGCCTGCCGGTGCTGGGCGTCGTGGCCTACGCGGGCTCGTTCGCCGACGGCGTCCACACGTCGATCCCGGCTCCGGGCATCGGCGCCCTGGCTGCCGGTCTGGGCGGACGTCGGTCGGCGCTGGCGCGGGGTCTGGCGTCGGTGGGTCTGACGGCCGATGACGTCGCGGTGCTGTCGAAGCACGACACGTCGACGGGCGTCAACGAGCGCAACGAGTCCGAGCTGCACGAGCGGCTCGCGGCGGCGATCGGCCGCAGCGAGGGCAATCCGCTGTTCGTCATCTCGCAGAAGACCCTCACGGGTCACGCGAAGGGCGGCGCGGCGGCGTTCCAGATCATCGGCCTGACCCAGGTCTTGTCGGGCGGCGTCATCCCGCCCAACCGCAGCCTCGACTGCGTCATGGACGACCTCGCCGAGCACGAGCACCTCGTGTGGCTGCGTGAGCCGTTGCGGACGGG
>JBEVGQ010000005.1:0-36120 GCA_040511655.1 Aeromicrobium sp.
CGCCGTGATGGCACGCACCTCGGCCGAGACGTCGCGCAGGACCACGACGACGCGGTCGACCTCGCCCTGCTGGTCGTGCAGGAGGCGGGTCTTCACGTCGATCGTGAAACGCGTGCCGGTGCGGTGGCCGATCCAGTACGTAGCGCTGTCGACGGTCTCGCCGGCGAGGGCGCGCACGTGGGGGAACTCGTCGGTCGGGACGGGCGTGACCTTGTCGGCGCGGTACAGCGGGAACCTGTCCCACGGGGTTCTTGGCGGAAGCCCCAGCTGGTCCAGCAGAGAGTGGGTGGCGCGGTTCGCCTCGACGGTGCGGCCGTCGCGGTCGAGGGTGATGACGGCGAACTCGACCGCGTCGAAGGCCTCGCGCAGCGTCGACTCCTGGATGCGGGCCCGGGCCAGGGCATCCTCGAGCATCTGGGTCTGTCGTCGCAGGAGCACCCGCTGGGAGTCGACGCGCCGCGACGTCGTGTAGACGACCCCGGCGACGAAGACCAGGCTCACCGACAGGCTGGTCGTCGCGACGGGGCTGGTCGTCCTGCTCGCCGTCGTCGTGAGGTCCAGCTGCTCGAGAAGGGGCCGCGCGAGCAGCATGGCCGACGCGAGCCCGGCCCCGGCCGCCGCGCCGGAGCGTCTGAACGAGGTCGCCAACCAGATGACCGGGAACACCATGAGGATGCCGAAGCCGCTCTCGGGCACGGCGATCCGCAGCGTGCCCAGGGCGCCGATGTCGAGCAGCGGCACCAGGATCTGCCAGCGCTGCGGGATGCGCAGCCACGGGATCGTGGCGGCGGCGATCGTGATCCACAGGATCGCGGTGATGCCGAAGAAGAACGGGGGACTGTCGGCGAGCTCGCGGTCGGAGAGCGCGACGGTGACGCAGACGACGAAGCCGACGGCACCGGTCAGGAAGACCTGGGAGCGGAAGACGCTGTCGCCGAAACGCGAGGCCGCAGGGTCAGGAACCCGATCGCGGACCGGGGACGGGTCCATGGGCGACACGGTATCGCCCCGGCAGGCCGCCGCGACGGGATTTCCCGCTTCTCCTGCCCTGCGATAGACTCGCCAGGTTGCCTCGGCGAGGGTCTGTGACAGACCGTGATCGACAGGGCGCTCCACAGGAGTGCTGTGTCGAGCGCCCCCCGCCTGACGACATCCCACCGTTCGCACCGCACGACGTACCCAACAGGAGTTTTCCCGTGGCCGAGATCAAGATCGCCGCCGAAGCACGCACCGAGTTCGGCAAGGGCGCGGCTCGCCGCATCCGGCGCGAGGACAAGGTCCCCGTCGTCCTCTACGGCCACGGCACCGACCCGATCCACCTGACGCTGCCGGGCCACCAGCTCATGCTCGCGCTCAAGGGCTCGGCCAACGCGCTGCTGACGATCAAGGTCGACTCCGACACGCACCTGGTGATCCCCAAGCAGGTCCAGCGCGACCCCCTGAAGGGCTTCATCGAGCACGCCGACCTGCTGATCGTCCGCAAGGGCGAGAAGGTCGTCGTCGACGTCCGCATCAACACCGTCGGCGACGCCGTCAGCGGCAACCTGGTCGTCCTCGAGAACTCGTCGATCGCCGTCGAGGCCGAGGCCACGCACATCCCCGAGTCGTTCGAGGTCTCGGTCGAGGGCCTCGTGGCCGGCGACCAGATCCTCGCCAAGGACATCGCACTGCCCGAGGGCTCGACCCTCGCGGTCGACGACGACATCCTCATCGTCAACGTCACGGGCGCCCCGACCGAGGCGCAGCTCGAGGCCGAGCTCGCCGAGGCCGAGGCAGACCTCGGCATCGAGCACGACCCGTCCGACGCCGAAGAGGCCGCTGCCGAGTCGTCCGACGACGAGGCTGCCGCCCCCACCGAATGAGTGCTGCGGAGTGACCTGGTTGGTCGTCGGGCTCGGTAATCCGGGCCCGACGTACGCCAGCACGCGCCACAACATCGGCTACATGGTGGCCGACGTCTTGGCGCTGCGCATGGGCGGAACCGGCAAGAACCTCGGCTGGAAGAAGCACAAGTCCGGTCGCGCAGACATCGTCGAAGGACGGCTCGCCGGTGAGCGGGTCGTCCTCGGACGCGCGCGCACGTACATGAACGAGAGCGGTGGCCCGGTGTCGACGCTGACCAAGTTCTTCGACGTGCAGCCCGACCACCTGATCGTCGTCCACGACGAGCTCGACCTCGACTTCGGACGTCTGCGCGTCAAGCTGGGCGGCGGCGACAACGGGCACAACGGGTTGCGGTCCATCCGTCAGTCCATCGCCACCGGTGACTTCTACCGAGTGCGCTGCGGCATCGGGCGCCCTCCTGGCCGGCAGACCGTCGAGGACTACGTCTTGAAGCCGTACTCGTCGGTCGAGCGCAAGGACCTCCCGGTGACGATCGAGGTGGCCGCCGACGCCGTCGAGCGCCTGGTCTCCACCGATCTCGCCACGACGCAGCAGGACTTCAACTCGTAGCAGAATCTGCCGGATAGGCGCGACGCCGCGCCGGCAGACATGGATTTTTTTGGGGTCCGGGATGCAAGTCCTGGATCCAACAGGGACGAAAGTCCCTAAATGTGCATAGACTACGGGGACCCATCCCGGCGAGGACTGTCACGACAGTCCCCGAGCGAACGAGAGTCTCATGCGCGTCTCATCCCCACGTCACGCAGCAGGCGTCCACGGATCGTCGCGCTCCCCCCGTGCCGCGAGGAGGACGTTCGCTGCCTTCGGCCTGAGCATCGTGGTCGCCGGGACGTTGGTCGTGAACCCGGGGGCGGCTTCGGCGACGACGCCGGTGTCGTGGAGCGACGACTTCAACAGGTCGTCCGGCTCGTCCTGGGGTGTCGCCGCCGACGGCAACAAGTACAGCCATCCGTTCGGTGCTGGCCGGACCTCCGTCCGGAGTGGGGCCGGCGTCATGTCGCTCTCGCCGGGCACCGCTGCCGAGGGAACGCTGAAGTCGCTGAAGGCCCTCGACACCTCGGTCGACGTCGAGGTCGAGGTCGGCTCCCTGCCGAAGAGAGGCAACGGCACGTACGTCGGACCGATGGTCCGGGTTTCCGGCGACCGCGGTTACCGTCTGTCGGCGCGCATCATGCCGCGCGGCAAGGTGGACCTCTACATCGAACGGGTGGCGGGTCGTCCCGAGCGGGTCAAGGCGTTGGCGCGCAAGCGCTCTGCGCTGTCGATCAAGGCAGACCGCACGATGAACCTGCGACTCACCGCGACGGGGACCTCGGTGGTCTCCCTCAGGGCCACCGCATGGGCCGATGGCAGGGGAGGGCGCAAGGCGACCGTGTCGGTGTCGGACCGTTCGGCCGCCAGGATCGACGACCCGGGAGCCGTGGCACTGTGGGGCTACCACTCCAAGCGCTCGGGCTCCAACAGGATCGCCTTCGACAACCTGAGGGTCTCGGGGACGTTGCCCACGGGAGCGGTGCAGCCGGCACCGGCTGGGCCGAGCAGCCCGCCCTCGCCGGACATCCCCGATCCCAGCACCCCTGCCCCTGAGGAGCCCACCACTCCCATCGACACGAGCGACGCAGGAGCGCTCCCGATCGGCGAGGCCTCGTACCCGGTGCCCGCGAAGGCGATCGTGGTGTCTCCCAGCGGATCTGACTCCGCGGCGGGCAGCCTGTCGAGCCCGGTTCGGACGATCAGCCGCGCGGTGACGCTGGCCACCTCCGGATCGACGATCGTGCTGAGGGAGGGGACCTATCACGAGTCGGTCATGGTGCCGAAGAACAAGACGCTCTCCATCCAGTCCTACCCCCAGGAAGCCGTCTGGCTCGACGGAAGCTCGCCCGTCTCAGGCTTCGTCAAGTCCGGCAGCACGTGGGTGAAGAACGATTGGAACGTGCAGTTCGACTCCAGCCCCACGCATGCCCGTGGAGCGGCTGACAGCACCACGCCCGGCTGGCAGTGGATCGACCCCGCCTACCCGATGGCGTCCCACCCCGACCAGGTCTGGATCGACGGAAGCGCCCAGAAGCAGGTCGGCAGCCTCGATGCGGTGACCGCGGGGACATTCTTCGTGGACTACGCGGCCAAGAAGATGTACCTCGGCTCCGATCCGACCGACAAGGCGGTCAGGGCGAGCGATCTGGTGCTGGGTCTGACCCTGCTCAGCCCGAACAGCGCGCTGCGCGGATTCGGGATCCGCCGGTTCGCGCCGTCGGTGCCCGATCTGGGTGCGGTGCGACTGTTCGACGCCGACGGCTCGACGTTGGAGAACATCGCGGTCACGGACAATGCGACCCTCGGCCTCAGCATCGGTTCTGCGAAGGTCCGGATGAACAAGGTCACCAGCGCGCGCAATGGGCTGATGGGCATCGGCTCGAACTACGCCGATGACCTGGACGCCACGCGGCTCCGCGTCGAGGACAACAATCTCGAGCACTTCAACGCGGCCCCGTCCGCCGGCGGTTACAAGTTCTCGCGCAGCCGGCACGTCTCGATCTCCGACAGCGTGTTCTCGAACAACTTCGCGGCGGGGCTCTGGTTCGACGAGTCGTCGTACGACGTGAAGCTGGTGGGCAACGACATGGGCAACAACGCTGCGGAGGGGCTGGTCTTCGAGCTCTCGGCCAAGTTGACGGCCGTCAACAACGCCATGTGGGGCAACGCGATGAGCGGTCTGCTCGTCCTGGACTCGAACGACGTGAGGTTCTGGAACAACAGCATTCGCGGCGGGCTGCTGCCCGTCCGCATCTCGGACGGTCCTCGGGTGGCGAGCGACGTCAACGCTGCCGGGCACGACAAGCGTCAGCCGCTACCCGATCCGCAGGTGACGTGGGTGACGAAGAACGTCGAGTTCAAGAACAATGTCGTGGGAGATGCCAAGCAGGGTGCGAACGGCAGCAACTGGTGCGGCATCGTGTGCGTCACGGACGACCGCAAGCAGGCCACCGCGGCTGAGATGAACGCGCAGCTGGACGGCAACCTCTACTACCGTGCCTCGGCGACGGCCCTTCCGCAGTATGTGATCCGGTGGGCGGGCGGAACGAAAGGCACCGTCAACTTCAAGACGCTGGCGGACTTCAAGCGCACCGTCGCGCAGGAGGCGCAGGGAGCCGAGGTCACCGGCACCAGCTATGTGGTGGCCAGCGGTGCGCTGGCCTCCGGCACCTCCCTGTCCAACGTCGGCGTCCCGATTCCCGCGGACATCGCCGCCATCGGCGGACTGTCTGCTGGCGACCGGAGGGTGGGGCCCCAGCGCTAGCGTCGAGCACCGTCGTGACCGTCCCGGGTCCATCGTGAGGGGCAGCGTACGTTCGCCCAGCACGCTGCCGTCTCGGTTAGCATGCGGCCATGATGCTGAGAGCGGTCGTCAAGGCCCATGGTGGATGGTGGAAGTTCCGAGAGCGGATGCTCGTCGCCAACGGTCTGCTCCGCAAGGTCTACATCGCCGTGTACAAGCTGCACCTCGAGACCTATGGCTCGTACGTCTCGGTGCTGACGACGTTCGAGGGGCCGCCGACGTTCCCGCACAAGCCGATGGGGGTGTTCATCGCACCCGACGCGAGGATAGGGCGCAACGTCACCATCTATCAGCAGGTCACCATCGGGATGAACGACCTCGCCGGGTCCAAGGGCTACGGTGCTCCGACGATCGGGGACGACGTCTACATCGGGGCCGGGGCCAAGATCATCGGCAAGGTCACGGTCGGTGAAGGAGCCCGCGTAGGAGCCGGGGCTGTCGTCGTGCACGACGTGCCGCCGGGGGCCACCGTGGTGTCGCCTCCTGCGGCGGTCCTCCCGGCGCGCGCGTGATGCTCGGTCGCCGCGGCTGAGCCGGCGGCGGTGGGGGAGCCCGGCGATCGCTGCGTTCGCGGTCATGGTCCCCGCAAAGCCGAGAAAATTACTTGGGCAGAACGTCGTCATGTTCGAACAGCCCCGCGCTCATCATCTCTGACGCCGCCGATCCGCGGCCAATGAGATGAACCTGGAGCCCGAGTTGTCGTCCAAGCGAACCGCCGTGATCATCACGCTTGCCGTCGTCGCCGTCTGTGCTGTGGTCCTGCCGCTGATGCTCGGCTCGGACGACTCGCGGGCCGAGTCGGCGACGCCGAGCCAGACCCCGACTCCTGCGCTGCCGCTGCGCACGCAGAGCGTCCCTGCTCCCTCCGACGGCACGGTCAAGGACACGGTCAAGGCAGTCAAGTCGCCGGCGGTCGTGCAGGTCCCCCTGACGGACAGTGCGAAGCTCTCGGGCTCGATCACGGTGCGGGTCACTCGGGTGACCTCGAAAGTGGTCCGGGGAATCGGCCCAGGCGAGTCGACGAGTCCGGCCGTCGTGGCCACCGTCGAGATCGACAACGGCTCGTCGAAGTCTCTGAACATCGACTCGGCGATCGTCACGCTGACCTTCGGGAAGAAGGCCGACGTCGGTCTTCCGATGACCGACGGCAGCCGGCCGTTCACGGGGCAGCTGAAGCCCGGCGCGTCCGCCACGGGAACGTACGTGTTCGGGGTTCCCAAGGCATCACAGAAGTCAATCAACCTTTCGGTCGCGTATAGCGCTGCCGTACCAGTCGCTCAGTTCAAGGGTGGAGTCAAATGAGAATCCAGGGATCTTTCGTGCGCATCGTGTCCGCGTTGCGTCGCGGCGCTGTCCCGGCAGCATCGGTGGCGCTGGGGTTGGGCGTGCTCGTGGCCCTGCCGGCACCTGCTGTCGCCGCTGACGGCGGCCCCGCTCCCATCGAGCAGCGGTCGGCCAGCACCGTGACGGCGGACGCGCTGCCGACCGTCCAGATCGACTCCGGCGTCGTGTGGGCCCAGACGGTCGTGGGCAACACCGTGTACGTCGGCGGCAGCTTCTCGAACGCCCGTCCGGCCGGAGCCGCGGCCGGCACGAGCCTCACGCCCCGCTCCAACCTCCTTGCGTACGACATCCGCACCGGCAACCTGATCAGCAGCTGGGCGCCGTCGGTCAACGGCCAGGTCAAGACGATCGAGAAGTCGCCCGACGGAACGCGCATCTACGTCGGCGGCAGCTTCAACACCGCCAACGGCCAGACCCGCTGGAACATTGCCGCGTTCGACGCGCAGACCGGCGCCCTGGTCTCCGGGTTCAACCCCTCGGCAGGCGGCTCCTACGTCAACTCGATCGTCGCTTCTGGCAGCACGGTCTACGTGGGCGGTCTTCTGGGCGCCGGCAACGGCGTCACGCGCAAGAACCTGCTCGCGGTCAACACCTCAGGCCAGCTGCTCGGCTGGGCGCCCACGACCGACCTGCAGGTCGACTCGATGGTCAAGGCCCCGGGAACCAGCAAGCTGATCATCGCCGGACGCTTCGGCATGGTGAACGGTGTGGCACAGCGCGGCCTGGCCGCGCTCGACCTCACCGACGGCTCCCTGCAGCCGTGGGAGGCGCCCAGCACCGTCATCAACGGCATGAGCACGGGAACCAACCAGGGCAAGGCGGGCATCTGGTCGCTGACGGCTGATGCCGACGCGGTCTACGGCACCGGCTGGGTGTTCGCGAACAAGGCCACCGGCAACCTCGAGGGCATGTTCTCGGCCAGCCCCGACACCGGCAAGATCCGGTGGATCGCGGACTGCCACGGCGACCACTACGGCGTCTACTCCAGCGGCACCACGGTGTACAGCACCGGCCACGAGCACGCCTGCGAGACGATGGGCGGATATCCCCAGAAGGATCCGACCCCCGGAAACATGCGCAACGCCACTGCGGTGACAGCGGCCCCGAAGGGGACTCTGCTGCGCTCTCAGAACGTCAGTGACATCTACGCCGACTGGAGCGGATGGCCGGCTCCCGCAGCCATCAACTGGTATCCGGATTGGTACACGGGGACGGCTTCTGGCCAGGGACAGGCCGGTTGGACCGTCACGGGCACAGGTGACTACATCTCCGTCGGCGGCGAGTTCCCCGGCGTGAACGGCAAGGGTCAGTACGGACTGGTCCGATTCTCGAGCAAGCCCGCGGGCGGCGCCAAGGAAGGTCCTCGCTTGAGCGGCGACGGCTGGGTGCCCACCGTCACCTCGTCCCGGGCCGGCGTGGCCCGTCTGACGATCCCCGCGAACTGGGACAGGGACGACCGCAACCTCACCTACGAGGTCACGCGAGTCGGGACGTCCGAGCCCGTCTACGCGACGTCGATGCAGTCCAGCTTCTGGGACCTGCCGTCGGCGACCTTCGCCGACAAGGGACTGACCCCCGGTGCGACGTACTCCTACCGCGTCAGGGCGATCGACGGTGACGGCAACAGCGCCCTCAGCAAGACCGTCGACGTCACGATCTCCGATGCGCAGGTGTCGAATTACGCCGGGCGTGTCTTGGACGACGGCGCATCGCTGTACTGGCCGCTGGGTGGCACGTCCAGCACGAAGCCTGACCTGGCCGGCACCAACCCTGGAACCGCCGGCAGTCGGGTCACCAACGTGACCCCCGGCGCGATCTCGGGTGACACCGGTTCCGCCTCCGGTTTCAACGGCAGCAGCTCGGGACTCGTCAGCACGACGAACCTCGTTCCTGCGCCGGGACGCTTCTCCGTCGAGCTCTGGTTCAAGACGAACACGCGGCTGGGTGGCAAGCTCGCCGGGTTCGGCTCGGCCCAGACCGGCAGCTCCAACAACTACGACCGTCACCTCTACATGCGCAACGACGGAAGGCTGGTCTTCGGCACCTATGCCGGCGCCACCCAGACCATCGCGACCAGCGCTGCCTACAACGACAACAAGTGGCACCACGTGGTGGGCACCCAGGGTGCCGACGGAATGCGGCTGTACCTGGACGGTGCCTTGCAGGGTGCCAACGCAAGCACAGGGAGCGAGACCGGCGCCGGCTACTGGCGCGTGGGCGGTGACAACCTGGGTGGTTGGCCCGATCAGCCGATCAGTCAGTGGTTCAGCGGCTCGATCGACGAGTTCGCGGTCTACCCCGAGGTGCTGTCTGCAACCTCGGTCAAGACCCACCGCGACCTCGGAGTCGGTCAACAGCCGCCGGTGGCGAGCTTCCAGTCTGACGCAACCAACCTGGTCGCCTCCTTCGATGCAGGAGACTCCAGCGCGGCCGTGGGACGCAACATCGCCTCGTACGCCTGGGACTTCGGGGACCAGACGGCGGCCGGCAGCGGCGCGACGACCTCGCACTCCTACAGTGCAGCCGGTTCGTACACCGTCAAGCTGACGGTGACCGACAGCGAGGGTGCTTCGTCGTCGACCTCGAAGGTCGTCACGGTGACGGCCCCCCACCCGGCTCCGGTGGCTCGGTTCTCGGTCGACCAGACCGGTATGTCGGCCTCCTTCGACGGCACCGCGTCGTCGGCCGACGACGGAGCCACCGTCACCGGCTACGCGTGGGCGTTCGGCGACGGCACGACCTCCACGGAGGCGCGGCCGAAGCACGCCTACCAGACACCCGGTACGTACACCGCGTCCCTGCGGGTCACGGACAGCACGGGTGCCACCAGTGCAGAGGAGACGCACTCCGTGACGGTGACCCATGCGGATCCGGTGGCTGCGTTCGTGTCGTCGGTGGCGGGTCGTGCGGTGTCGGTGGATGCGTCGGGATCGTCGGCTTCTGATGATGCGTCGTTGACGTACCAGTGGACGTGGGGCGATGGTTCGGCCGATGGTTCGGGCAAGACGGCGTCGCACACGTATGACGCTGATGGTTCGTTCGACGTGACGTTGAAGGTGACGGACAGCCTGGGTGGGACGAAGTCGGTCTCCAAGTCGGTGTCGGTCAGTGATGGCACCTTCGCTGCCAAGGACGCGTTCGGTCGGTCGGTGGCCAGTGGTTGGGGCTCGGCTGATGTGGGCGGTGCGTGGTCGGGAACGGCTGGTCTGTCGGTGGCTGATGGTGCCGGTGTGGTCACGGTCGGCAAGAGCGACACGCGTGCCACGTCGTTGACGGGGCTCTCGGCGGGCAACTCGGACTCGCGGTTCGAGGTGTCGACGAACAAGGTCGCCGATGGTGGCGGCGTTCACGTCAACTACGTGGTGCACGAGAGCAGTGATGGTGAGTACCGGTTGAAGCTGCGGTTCGGTGCGACCGGTGTGGTCAACGTGGGTATCGCGAAGCTGGTCGGGACGACCGAGACGTTGATCTCGAACAAGGTGCTGGCGGGTTACACCCACGAGGCGGGCAAGGTGCTGAACGTCCGGCTGGAGACGGCCACCACGGGTGGCTCGACCACGCTGCGTGCCAAGGTGTGGCCCAAGGGTACTGACGAGCCGGCTGACTGGTATCTGACGACCACGGACTCGCAGGCCGCGCTGCAGGGCGCTGGCCGGGTCGGTTTCTCGGTCTACGGTGCGGGCTCGATGACCAACGGCCCCGTCTCGGCCATCCTGGACAACCTCACCGTCCGGTGAGCTGCGGGTGCCGTGGCCTCCTAGGGGGGTTGGCCGTGGGCGTCCCGAAGGGTTCACCCCGGCCGGGGTGGCGTCGCGCTGAGGCTGAGGCTGCGGCGCGACCCGCCACCCCGGCGCGTATGTTGTCGACGTGAGGGACCAGGACTCAGGTGACGGTGAGGCTGCCCCGTCGGCGGATGAGATCGACGGTGGCACGCGAACGCATGACCTGACAGGCCGCACGGCGCGGGGTGCCCGCGTCGTGATGGTGGGTCAGCTGATGCGCATCATCCTGCAGATGGTGTCCGTCGTCGTGCTGGCGCGACTGCTCAACCCGACCGACTACGGCTTCTTCGCGCTGGCCCTGGCCGTCGTGGCGCTGGGTGAGGTGTTCCGCGACTTCGGTCTTTCCACGGCCGCGGTGCAGGCCAAGACCCTCTCGCACGGGCAGCAGAGCAATCTCGTCTGGATCAACGTCGCGCTCGGCTGCATCCTGGCCGGTTTGTGCGTGGTCCTCGCCCCTCTGCTCACCGCCGCGACCGGGCACAGCGAGGCCAGCGAGCTGGTGCGGGTCATGGCCGTGTCGTTCGTGATCAACGGCGCGTTGGCCCAGTACCGGGCCAACCTGAATCGCCGCATGGAGTATCGCGCCCTCGTGGTCTCCGACGTGGTCGGTCAGCTCATCGGCGTCGCCCTGGCCATCGTGTCGGCGGCGGCGGGGATGGGCTTCTGGGCCCTGGCCGTCCAGCAGATCGGCGGACTCCTGGCGACCCTGGTGATCACGGCCCTGTTCGCCGGATGGCTCCCCGGACGACCGGATCGCTCGGCCGACGTCCGGCCCATGCTGCGGTTCGGCATCGGGATGGTGGGCACGCAGCTGGTCGGGTATGCGAACAACAACATCGACACCCTCGTGATCGGACTGCGCTTCGGGCCGGTCGACCTGGGCGTCTACAACCGCGCCTACCAGATCCTGACCCAGACGCTGAACCAGTTCCGCAACCCGACCACGACGGTGGCCCTGCCGATGCTGTCGCGGCTCCAGGACGGCGGTCCGGAGGCGGACCGGGTGCTGGTGAGGGGACAGGCGGCCCTCGGGTACACCCTGGTCGCGGGCACGGCCTTCGCGGCGGGAGCGGCGGAGCCCGTCATCGGCCTGGCCCTGGGACCGGAATGGTCGGGTGCCGTCCCGATCTTCGCGGCGCTCTCGGTGGCTGGTGCGTTCCAGACCGTGGGATTCGTCGCCTACTGGGTGTTCATCTCGCGCGGGCTCACCTCGAAGCTGTTCGTCTACTCCATCATCAGCCTCGCCATCCGGGTCGTCTGCGTCGTGGTGGGCAGCCTCTGGGGCGTGCTGGGCGTGGCGATCGGGCTCGCGATCGCACCTGCCGTGGCGCTGCCCATCTCGTACTGGATGCTCGGTCGGTGGACCGCGATCCCGACCCGTGCCCTGTCGTGGGGATCGACCCGGATCGTGGGCTGTGGCGCCGTGGCAGCCCTTGCCACCTACGGTGTGCAGCGGCTCCTGGACGAGCAGGCGCTCGTGGTCCAGCTCCTCGGCTGCGGTGTCGGCACCGTAGCGGCCTACGCCGTGCTCGTCGTCCTCCTCGGCTCGGTGCGCGATGACGTCCTGGGCGTCATTCGATTCTGTAGGATGGCGCTCGGGGCTCGAAGGCCAGTTGCTCAGGACGGGCCGTCGCAGGACGCGTAGGAGCAGCGACTGCGGACGACTCGATCGGACCAGGGGAGTGAGCGCACGTGCCTACACTGAGCATCGAGCTGGTCCTGAGCGGGCTGCTGGCCCTGGGTGCCGGTCTGATCTTCGTCGCTGTCGTGCGCCGCTCGCCCCGGGCAGGGATCGCCCTGTGGCTGCTGACCGTGGCGTTCGTCCCCATCTGGGTGTCGATCACGGTCGTCATCTCGCTGCCCATGGCCAACCTCGTCGGAGTCGCTGTCGCCGTGAGCCTGTGGTCGCGTCGGGTCCCGCGGTGGGGAGTTGCCGATCTCCTGGTGCTGTTCTTGTTCATCTCGGCGCTCGCCCCCCTGGCCATCGGGCGCCTTTCGGCCCCGTCGGCCTTCGGAGTGCTGCTCGTGTGGGTCACGGGGTACGCCCTCGGACGATTGGCGCCGAGCCAGGTCGGTGAGTCCTGGCTCTACGGGTGCGTGGCCGTGATCTTCTCGATCGTGGGTGTCCTGGCCTTGGTCGAGTTCCTGACGGGGTGGCACGGTCTGTCGAGCTGGGGCCCGGCCAATGCCGCCAAGGCCACGTGGAGCCCCATCCAGGGACGCGGTGGGCTCGAACGGGCCGAAGGTGCCTTCGGTCACTCGATCGCACTGGGGTCGTCGCTGGCCGCGACGATGGTGGTCACTCTGCAATCCAGGTTCCGTCCCGCCATCCGGTTGGCCATGGTCGCCGTCATGCTCGGCGGGACCGTCGTGGCGCTCAGCCGGACAGGCTTGATATGCGCACTCATGGGCCTCGTGCTGGCGGTACTCTTCCTCGGCCGCTCGCTGGAGCGCAAGGTTCGTCTAGGTCTTGGCGTGGTGATCGCCGGCGGCGCCGTCGCCGTGCTGCCCTTCCTGTCCGACGTCTTCAGCACGGCGGGCACGGAAGCTACCGGCAGTGCCAGCTACCGCGGCAATCTCCTGTCGTTGTTGCGCTACGTCGACATCCTCGGCACGTCGGAGTCGATGCGGCGCACCGTCACCGGTGAGCTGTCCTTCGCCGGCTTCAAGTCGATCGACAGTCAGCTGATCCTGTTCGCGCTCAGCTACGGGTGGATGACGCTGGTCTGGGTGATGGTGCTGCTCGGCCTTGCCGTCGTCGCCGTGGTCGCGGGCCGTCCGCAGGCGCCCATGGTGGCGGCGGTGGCCCAGATCCCTGCGCTCATGACTGTCGCGCTCATCACGCAGTACGCGCTGCTGTTCTGGTTCGTCGTCGGACTGGCCGTTGCGACGCAGTCCCGGGACGCGTCGTCTAGGATCACCACCACGGCGAATCTCGATCGTGGCCGTGACTCAAACCTTGAAGGGACTCTCGGACGATGAGCCTTGCCCAATTCATCGCCGTCCTGCGCAAGCGGTGGATGTACGTCGCTGTTCCGTTCGTCGTCGCGTTGCTGGTCGCCGGCATCTCGTCGGCGCTCCAGGCGCCCACGTACGTGGCGCGCGCCAGTGCCTACTTCACGCTGCCCTTCGGTCAGTCGGCCAACGACCTGTTCCAGGGTGCCAACTACACGCAGCAGCAGCTGGGGTCGTACGCCAGCCTGGCGACCAAGCCGATCGTGCTGCAACCGGTCATCGACGAGCTCGGGCTCGACACCACGCCACGGGCCCTCGCAGGATCTGTCAGTGCGACGGCGTCCGCAGACTCGGTCATCGTCGACATCGCCGTCAGCAGCGAGTCTCCCGGCACCGCGGCCGAGCTGGCCAACGCCATCACCACCGAGATGGGCCAGGTCGTCAAGCGGCTGTCACCCAAGGACGCTCGGGGCCAGGCCTCGGTCGACGTGGTCACCGTCGCGAAGGCGACTGCACCGCAGTACGCCGCCACGCCCAACACGAAGAAGAACCTCCTCGCCGCAGGGCTCGCGGGGATCTTCCTGGGCTTGCTGGCGGCGCTCGCGCGCGACCGGTTGGACACCCGGCTCAGGACGGCATCCGACCTGCCGGATGGGATCAACGTCCTGAGCGCCATCGAGTTCGACCGAGGGGTCAAGAGCCGTCCCGGTCAGGCCATGGCGTCGACTGACACCCGGCGCGCCGCCATCCGCAACGAATCGTTCCGGCGTCTTCGCACCAACTTGCGGTTCCTCGACGTGGACTCCTCGGTGCAGGTCATCGTCGTGACGTCCAGCGTCGCCGCGGAGGGCAAGACGAGCACCATCCTCGACCTCGCTCGCGTGCTGGCTCAGGATCATCAGCGGGTGCTGGTCGTGGACGCCGACATGCGGCGTCCCAAGATTGCCGAGTACCTGGCCCTCGAGGGCTCGGTCGGCCTGGCCGACGTCCTCGCTGGAACGGCGGCGCTGGACGATGCGGTTCAGAACTGGCAGCACGAGTCGCTCTTCGTGCTGCCCAGCGGATCGATTCCACCCAACCCGTCCGAGCTGCTCGGCAGCCATGCGATGACAGACCTCGTGGGCGTGCTGCGCGAGCGGTTCGACTTCGTCCTCATCGACACACCGCCGCTGGTGCCGGTCATCGATGCCGCCATCGCCGGCGTGCTGGCGGACGGCGTCCTGCTCGTCGTCAGGTACGGCCACACGACCGAGCACCAGTTCAGCATCTCGCGGAGCTCCTTGGCCTCGGTCGAGGCGCGGGCGCTCGGCGTGGTGTTCAACAAGACGCCGGCGCCGCGGCCGTGGACCCGGCGCTCGAGCTATGACTACTACCAGCGCAGCACTGGTCCCACCGTCAGCCGGCACAACGTCCGAGACTGGATCAAGCCCCGGAACGCGACGAAGGCGTCGTCATCGCCGGACGGCGAAGTCGACTCATCCGGCCCGGCGACGCCGAAGGTGCACCTGAACCGTGCGGAGGCGGGGAGTGTCAGGACGGTCTCGCCGAAGCGGCCCGGCAGTGCGCCTGCCGCGCCCGGAAGCCTCAAACCGTCGGGGCCTGCGGACCGCAATCCGTCGACGGCTGCGAGTCAGAAGCCGGCCGCCAAGGAAAAGCCCTCCGCCCGGGCCACGAACGGCAAGCCCGCCACGGCCCCGACCAAGACCAAGCGCAGAACCGCCAGCAAGCCTGCGGGACCGCCTAGCAGCACGGCCGCCGACAACCAGTAGTCATCGGACCGACGTCCTCAGGTGGGGGAGTGTCGGATCGGGAGCAACGGTGAGGTCGCCGTGGGGGTCGAAGACCGACCGGGGGTCGCTCCTGGACGTCTCCAGCGCGAGCGCCGGCCCCGCCAGCCGCTGCCCGAGCTCCGGAAAGCTGGACAGGTGGGCGCCGAGCAGATGGGCGGAGCTCGCCATGAGGTAGAGGTCGACGACTGCTGACGTGAGGCCGTCCAGCGAGTTGTACGCACCCTTGTCGGTGAGACTGACGCAGCCGGGGATCGCAGCGTGCACGGCCTGCTGTGCCTCGGGAGTGTCGGCGGACACGAAGAACCGCAGGTCGGGGCGTTGCTCGTGGATGGTCCGGAGCCGATCGAGATACCAGGTCAGCGGCGACTCCTTGAGCGTCTCGTCGTGGGAGACGTGGTGGGCGCGGATCATGACGCCGACGTAGGCCGAACCAGCGAGGTGCTGGTCGTGGAACGCCCGTACTCGGTCACGGATCTCCGCGACCGGCCTGAGATCGCGCAGCTCCTCGTCCCACGGGGTCGCCGCGGCGGGCAGGTGGAGCGCGTGCGCCGTGCGGATCTGCCAGATCCGATCGTCCTTCGCGTCGTCGAGCCAGGACAACGACTCGTCGCGGTAGGGGTACCTCACGGTGAGTGCTCGAGAGACCGCTGGATGGATCGTGGCGTCGTCGATCTCCCACAGCTCGTCCAGGCGAGCGCCGAACGCGTCGTTGACGGGCCATGCGTAGCGAAAGGCTCTCCCGGTGCTGCGCGCCAACGAACGGGTCCCCAGCACGACCCGGACTCGGTTGCCAAGACCGTGGTGCTTGCGGACCGCGGCGATGACTGTCCGGTCTGACCTGGACCGCATGTGTCTCCTCATGTCGAGTGCTGCTCGGCGACGGGGGTGGCCCGAGCCTAGGATCGTCGAATGACATCGCGTCGGGCGGCCGTGCCCATCATCGACCACGGAGCGCGCCGGTGACCACAGTACTGACGATCTGCACCGGCAACGTGTGCCGATCGCCGGCGATGGAGCTGGTCCTTCGACACGGTGCGGGCGGATCGCCCGGACTCCGCGAGCGAGGTATCGCGGTGGAGAGTGCGGGCGTCCGAGCGTTGGCAGGTTCGCCGATCGACCCCAAGATGCTCGTGGCCCTCGGACATCCTCAGGCCGCGACAGATTTCGCGGCGCGCCAGGTCGAGAAGCACATGATCGCCGGTGCCGACCTCGTCCTGACGGCGACCAGGCGGCAGCGTTCGGCCGTCGTCTCCCTGGTGCCGCCGGCCTTGGCCAAGACCTACACGTTGGCGGAGTTCGCGCGCTACTGTGCGGCCTACCGTGCCACGCAGCCGGGAGACGACGGCGTCGGTTCGCTCGACGATCCGCTGTCCGACGTCATCGCCTTCGCCGGCAGGCGACGAGGCGGCGACATCCCGCGGCGGCTCGAGGATGACGACATCAGCGACCCGCACGGGCGATCACTCCGGGTGCATCGTCGGGTCGCGAGGCTGATCGACGCCAAGGCCGCGGCCGTCCTGGCCGCCCTGGACCACGTCGAGCCGTCCTGAGGCCTCAGCTCACGGAACGACGCGGTCGGGGGTGGCCGCCGCTCCCGCCATGTGGCGCTTGAGGTAGCGGCGCCCGTGCAGCGTGCCCTTGATGGCGGGCCAGATCGTGGTCCCAGGACGGATGAACTGCCGGCGTCCGCCTTGGAGCAGGATGCGGTAGGACACGCGTGGCGTCGCGCGAAGCCAGCGTCGCTGGTCATCGGCACTGAGATGCTTGGCGGCATACATGAGCCGGTTGCGGGTGTTGTAGTAGTAGTAGATGGGCGACTTCGCGCGCTTGGGGCCGTTGAACCCGTGCGTCGAGCCCTCGTCGTGGATCGCGTGGGACTCATGGTCGACCTCGACCGACCCGCCGGCCTCGACCACCCGTCGAGACAGATCGACGTCCTCCCAGTAGAGGAAGTACTCCTCGTCGAAGCCACCGATCGCGGTCCAGAGCTCAGAGCTGGCCATGAAACACGCCCCGCTGACCCAGGTGTGCAGCGAGTCGCGGCGAACTCCGGGCGGACGCTTCGAGGACGCGAGCATCTCCCCGTTGGAGAGGTACAGGTCGGTCGCTGCTGCATAGAGGGCTCCGCCGGGCCGTAGCACCACAGGGGCCACCAGCACGGACCGAGTCGAGAGGACCTTCGCCTGGAGGCGCTCGATCGACGACGTGTCGATGTGAGCATCGGGGTTGAGGAACAGCAGCTCGGTCGCACCCAGATCGATGGCGGTCCGCGCACCGAGGTTGTTGCCTCCGCCGAAGCCCTCGTTGGTGGGCGACGGGACGAGGACCCAGCCGTGGGCATCGCACACGCGCTGGATGGCAGCCCGCTCGGTGCTGCTGGTGAAGTTGTCGATCACCACGACGGAGCCAGCGAACTGTTCGCCCACTGATGTCAGGAGGTTGTGCTCGACCAGGGCGTGCGAACCGAAGTTGACCACCAGGACGGCAACCGAGGCGAGCGATGAGACGTTGTCCTCGGGCATGAGCTCCTGCATTCATCTCGGCGGGGTCGACGTGCTCGCCGACTGTTCCTCACGAATCGTCGCAGGTTCGGCCTGCGGCAGCAGCGGATTGCCCCCTGTGTCGCCGATCATGCCTGGGAGCGCCTGGTCGAGCGGCGCACACGCTGCGCCGTCTTCACGCTGACCATGGCCGCGCCGCTTCGCAGCTTCAACCGGTAGATCCAGGCCACGGCCGACGACTCGGAACTGAACAGCTGCACGTCTGCCAGGAACTTTCCGAGGACCCGGACCGCCGGCCTCCGCATGCGGCCGATCGCCCGGCGGTGCGCCGACACGAGGTGCACGTCGTCGCGGCGCATGGCCTCGTCGAGCACGGCGCCCACCTCGGCGGTGGTGCTCGCGCCCGACCAGACGCCAGGGCACTGGATGACGGACGAGGCATAGTGCAGGTCCAGCCGGCCGTGGGCGATGAGCCAGGCCGAGTAGAGCGGGAACTCCAGCAGCTGCTCGCGGGTGAACAGGTCGGTGAGGGTGGTGCTGTACGTGTCCTCGAGCTCGCGTCGCATCGTGCGGACCTCGTCGGTGACGAAGACGAACGGTGTGTGGGTCACCGGGAAGTGGTCGATCCAGGGATCTTGATCCACTCCGTTGAAGCGAAGCGTCCGGGCCACGGCCTCGCGCAGCGGGTGGCTGGCATAGGAGTGACGCCCCATCCGCGGTCGTCCGTCCTCAGCGTGGAAGTCCTGCAGACCCGTGGGGCGGACGAAGAAGTTCTTGGCGTCCAGCGCCATGTACAGATCGGTGTTCACGTGGTCCGCGATCGCCAGCTTGAGGATCTGCTGGCTCGTCCAACCGGCCGTCGTGCCGACGTCGACGACGTCGGTCGTGCCGACGACCCTCACCAGCCCGGCGAGGTCGCCGTACGCCGACAGCAGCCTGCGCCTACGCCGATGACCCAGCCCGGCACGGGTGTTGTCGACGACGATGACTGATGCGACGGCATCGCGGTCGAGGTAGCGCCGCATGGATCGTGCCTGGAGCTCGAGCAGACCGAGATCGGCCTCGAAGACCACGGTGATGAAAGTGAGGGGCGGCACGCGGCCCAGCGTATCGGCGGTCGTCCCGTCCGATGGCCCGACCGCGCCCTGTGAATCGCCGTGGGCGGCCTCAGCCGCCTCGCAGCACGTCCACGAACGGCCGCCTCTCGCTGCTAGGCTCGTGCCGTCCTGTCGCCCCCTGGGGAGCTCGTCTTGATCAGAGTCATGTCGTCGTACGGGCCGCCGCGGGTCACGACGAATCCCTACATCGTGATGCTTGATCGTGAGCTGTCGTCCGCGCTGGGGCCCGCCTACGCGCGGTTCTCGTTCCGCCACGCCTTCTCGACCCGCTACGACGTCTTCCACACGCACTGGACGGAGGCGACGATGTCTGCGCGCACCAAGCCCCGCGCCGTCGCCAAGCAGCTCGTCATGCTGCTGGCCGTCCTGTGGATGAGGGCGCGACGGGTCGCGATCGTGCGGACCGTCCACAACATCGAGCCCCCCTCAGGTCTGAACATCGTCGAACGGCTCGTGCTGCGGCTCGTCGACGGCGGGACCCGGATGAGGATCGTGCTCAACGAGACCACGAAGGTGCCGGACGGTGTGCCGTCCGTGACGATCGTGCACGGCGACTACCGGCAGTGGTTCGAGCCGTTCGCGCGAAGCGAGATGATCCCCGGACGGTTGGGCTACTTCGGGCTCATCCGTCGTTACAAGGGCGTCGAGACGTTGGTCGAATCGTGGCTCGTGGCCCATGAGGCGGACCCGCGGTTGTCGCTCAGGATCGCCGGGCGTCCGTCGAGCCAGGAGCTTGCCGACGACCTGCGCCGACGGGCCGCAGGTAACTCGTTGATCATGCTTGACCTGCACTTCCTGGACGACGCCGAGCTGGTGGAGGTGGCCACCGAGTCCGAGGTGGTCGTCCTGCCCTACCGCCTGATGCACAACTCCGGAAGCGTCCTGGCCGCCCTGTCCCTCGACCGACCGGTCCTGGTGCCCGACAACGAGGTCAACCGCCGTCTCGCGGCCGAGGTAGGACCAGGCTGGATCCACGTGTTCGACGGGGAGCTCGACGCTGATGACATCCGGCGAGCCGTCGCGGCGGTCCGCGCCACCACGACAGGGTCGCCGGACCTCAGACGGCGCACGTGGGACCAGGTCGGCTCGCGGCACCTGGCCGCCTACGCGCAAGCGGCCGGCCGGTGAATGATCGCGGCGCCAGTCACGTGCTCACCGTCGCGATCTTGACCTACCTGCGCGGCGAGCAGCTGGGCCTGCTGCTGGGAGTCGTGGACGACCTGCTGGCCGACGTCCATGACTTCACGACGGAGATACTCGTCGTGGACAACGATCCCGCCGGATCAGCCGAGGCCGTGGTGAACGGGGCGATCACCGACCGCGTCCGATACGTCAACGAGACGACTCCCGGGATAGCAGCAGCCCGGCGGCGCGCCCTGGCCGAGACCAGGGACTCCGCCCTGTTGATGTTCCTCGACGACGACCTCGAGCCGAGCCGTCCGTGGCTCGAGCCGATGATCTCGCTGTGGCGGTCCACGCAGGCAGCGGCCGTCGTGGGCCACGTCGACTACTACTTCGAGTCCGCCGTCGATCCGTGGGTGGTCGAGGGCGGGTTCTTCCGTCGGGCGGTGCACCCGCACGGTGCCCGTCTGGCGGTGGCAGGGGCGGGCAACCTCCTCCTGGACCGGCAGCGCGTGGCCGCGCTGGGCGTGGACTTCGACCCCACGCTCGGGCTGAGCGGCGGCGAGGACACGCTGTTCACGCGCCAGCTCAGCGACCGCGGCGGCCTGATCGTCTTCTGCCCAGGTTCGGTGGTGAGGGGACTGGTGCCGGCGGATCGCACGGTCCGTGCGCAGGCGCTGACCCGCGCTCGTGCCCACGGCGGGATCGGCGTCCGGGTGGAGCTGGCAGGTGCCCCGTCTCTCCGGCGCTCGGTGGCGGTACGCCTCCGAGCCGTCCTCGGTGGAGCGGCTCGCGTGGTCGTCGGCACCCTGCGCGGGCTGGCGGGCGTGGTCGCGAAGGATCTGTCACACCAGGCCCGCGGAGCACGGCTCGCAGCTCGTGGCCAGGGCATGATCGACGCCGGACTGGGTCGGTACACCGAGGAGTACGCCCGCGACTGACGAGGGCGGGGGCGTCCTCTCAGCCGGAGAGGACGGCGAGCATCGCCGTCCGGTAGCCCTCGGAGGAGAAGCGTCTGAGCGCGTCGGCTCGTCCCGTCGCCGCGAGCGCCGTCGCGTGGACAGGGTCGTCCAGCAGCTCGGCGATCCTCCCGGCCAGGTCGACGGCGTCATCGGCACGCGCCAACAGGCCGTTGACGTCGTGCTGCACGATCTCCGCGAGCCCCTGCACCGCTGAGACGACGAGGGGCCGCTGCGCCAGGAGCGCCTCGACGGCCGTGTTGCCGAAGGGCTCGGCCCGGGAGGGGACGATCACGATGTCAGACTCCGCGAGCACCGGCCAGGTGGGGTTCACGTAGCCTCGCAGCTCCACGGAGCCTGCCAGGTCGGGCTGCCCGATGCGCTGCCTGAGCTCGTCCTCGTACCACTCGTAGCCCGGGAACGTCGATCCGCACACGACGAGCCGCACGTCTCGTCCAGCGTCACGCAGCGACGCGACGGCCTCGAGGGCGATGTCGATGCCCTTCCGGGGCGACAGGCGGGCAATCAGGGCGATGACGGCTGCGCCCGAGGCGTCCGTGCGCGACGGCGGGGCAGGCGGGTCGGGCGGCCCGGGGAAGCCATTGTGGACGACGATGACCTTGCGGCGCAGGACAGGCATGACCCCGGTGAGCGCACGACCGGAGGACTCGCTGTTGACCACGACGCGATGTGCCAGCACGTTCGGCAGGGCCAGCGCCGAGAGGACCGCACGACTGCCCTCCTCCTCGGCCTCGTGCACGTGGCAGACCGTCAGACGGCGGGTGAGACGTCCCGCGAGCAGCCACCAGGGGATGGTCACGGTGTTGACCAGCACGGTGTCGGCGCCGGCACGGCGCACCGAGCGCACCATGCCGGGCAGGGCCAGCGCCAGCTGCACGACCAGACGCACGAGCGCGGCAGGACGCAGGAGTGCCTTGCGAAGCACCGGGAACGGCCGGCACACGACCGTTGCGCCCCGAGCGCGGAGCAGGGGGACCAGCGGGCCGTCGGACGGAACGATCGTGTGGACGTTCCAGCCGGCCTCGACCAGCCCTGAGACGGTCTCGAGCAGCTGTAGATCCGAGCCGTAGACGTCCGCCGATGGATGGGCCACGAGGATCGTCTGCGGCCCCGGGGGCGTGGAGCCTGTCCGCCGGCCCCTCATCGATGAAGCCGTCGGCCGGACGCCGTCCTGCGGCGGCTGCCCCGGCGGGCCAGCAGCTTCTCGGCGAGCGCTGCGTAGCTGCGGGCCACGTCGTCCCAGTCGTAGTGAGCGGCGGCCCGGTCGCGGACTCGCACGGCACGCGCGGCGATCGCGCCATCGGAGGCGGCCCACTCCCGCTCGTGGTCGAGGACGAGCGAGGCCACGTTGTCGGGGGCGGCGAAGTACCGTCCGTCGTCGCCCAGGACCTCGCGGTTGAAGACGACGTCGAAAGCGATCACCGGCGTCCCGGCGCCCATCGCCCGCAGGAGCGATGGGTTGGTCCCGCCGACGGAGTGCCCGTGGACATAGCTCGCGGCGCCGGCGTACAGCTGGTCGAGCATGTCCTGGTCCCACACCCCGCCCCACAGCCGGATGCGGTCGTCGCCCTCCGCAGCGGCCTGGATGGCCGCGATGTACTCGTTCGCGTACGGCGCGGTGCCGACGACGACCAACGGGTACACGGCGCCGCTGCGGCGATAGCCGCGGACGATCTCGAGGACGTGGTTCTCGGGCTCGAACCGGGCGACGACGAGGTGGTACCGGCGGGTCGCCAGGCCGGCGGCCTCGAGCTTGGTGCGGTCGGACGAGGTCAGGATCGGGGCGCCGTAGGCGATCAGCTCAGTCTGCGCGCCGAACTCCTCGGTGTAGTAGTCCGCGATGCCCTGGGCATCGGCGATCAATGCGTCGGCCCACCGGACCGAGAGCGCTTCGGCCCCCCGGTAGTAGCGGCGGCCCCACCCGCCCCACTTGCTGCGCTGCCACTCCAAGCCGTCGACGTGCACCGCCACGGGCAGCCGCCGGAGTCGCAGCACGGGCAGGAACACCGCGTTCGCTGCGTTGAAGACGAACGCCACGTCGTGACGCCGCCGAGAGAACAGCAGATGCAGGACGGACAGGAACGTGTGGCTGAGCGTCTCGAGCGCCTTCTTGCGGGCTGCGGGCAGGTGCACCAGCCGCATGCCGAGATGGGTGGCGGGTCTTCCCTCGGCGCCGCGGCAGTAGACCGTCACCTCGTGTCCCTGAGCGACGAGGCGTTGACCGATCTCCTCGATGGCGGTCTCGAACCCGCCGTACGCGGCGGGCACGCCGCGCGTGCCGAGCATGACGATCCGCATCAGACCGTCCTGCCGGCGGCCGATGCTCGGTCGATGGCCCGAGTCTCCTGCCACCACTTGCGGAGCGCGATCGACAGCGCGCCAGCAGCGGCGGCGAAGACGGCGGTGTAGACCCAGAGGAAGGTCTCGGGCCAGCCGAGCAGGACGAACGTCCAGCAGACGAAGCCGTAGTCGACCGGCAGCAGCACATACTTGCGCAGCGGGTTCTCCGGGGCAGTCTGATCGCTCAGGGTCGATCCGTGGGTGCCGGCCGGGCGCAGGGTCGGCATGAGGATCAAGCCGAAGTAGGTGACGGCAGCCACGACCTCGAAGCCCAGTGGGATCAGCAGCACCGCGTCGCCGTCGACCGGCGGGAACCGGTACCAGGAGATCAGCACGGCCAGGTGCAGGGTCGCGGTCTTGACGCAATCGACCGTGTGGTCGAGCCACTCGCCGTTCTTCGAGCCGCCGCCGCGCAGCCTGGCCAGCTGCCCGTCGACCGAGTCCATGACGTAACCCGCCGCCAGCAGCACGGCCACGCAGAAACCGACCCACACGTGCGGCTCCGCCACAGCCAGCACGGCAATGCCGGCTCCCGAGAGCGACGCGCTGATGGCGGTGGCCTGGTTCGGTGTCATCCCGACGGTGTTGGCGGCGGCAGCGACCAGACGCCCTGTCGGTCGATTGATCAACCGGGAGTAGGCGGCGGTGCCGCGGGCCGGCTTCTGCGCAGCACGAAGCATCTCGAGTCCCGACCTGAGGCCGCGGGGCGTGGTCATGTGAGTTGGTCCTTGCTCGAAGGGCGCCGTCGGCGTCTGCACGCCGATGTTCTTGGAAGAAGAGTATGGCGGCGCACGGGGATGACGCCCCCCACCCGACGGACTGTCTCGCCAGGACGCACGACCGTCAGGCCTGCGCGACCGGATCCGCGGTCTCCGGCTCACCGTTGGTGTCGACATCGACGAGACGGTCTCCACGCCGGCGGTAGCGCCCGGCGCGCGGCCTGCTGCCGGGAGGAACCCGCTCGTACGGGCAGCGCCGGGTCTTCGTCTCGACGTCGAGAAGGTGAAGTTCTGCTCGCTGCGTGCGTAGAGTGTCCGGCGTGCAACGTCTTTCGATCGCCATGGCCGTAGCTGGAATGACCGTCGGGCTCTCTGTGCTCTCCGCGCCGGCAGGTGCCGCCGGCGGCGGCGTGGCGGACGTCGCGGTCCCGAAGATCGCACGCCCGGCGAGCCTCAAGGCCCCGGCCACGGTGATCGGCAACGGGACGCCGAAGAGCTGCACGTCCGCGAAGGTGGTCAAGGCCGTCCGCAAGGGAGGTGTGGTCACGTTCGACTGCGGGCCGCAGCCGGTCGTCATCAAGATGGCCGCCACGGCCAAGGTCGTCAACACCCGCAAGAAGGTCGTGATCGACGGCGGGGGGAAGGTGACGCTCGACGGCCGGGGCAAGCGGCGGATCCTCTACATGCACACGTGCGACAAGCGTCAGACCTGGGCGACGAGCCACTGTCAGCTGCAGTCGTTCCCGGTCCTCGCCGTGCAGAACATCACCCTGCAGAACGGGTACGCGCCGGGGGCCAGCGCGAACGACGGCGGCGGTGCGATCCTGGCCCGAGGCGGTCGGTTCAAGGCTGTCAACGTCACGTTCAAGAACAACCGGTGCAGCACGGTGGGTCCCGACGTCGGCGGCGCCGCCCTGCGCATCAGCTCGGGTGTGCCGAGCAGACCCAGCTACGTCGTCAACAGCACCTTCACCGGCGGCCGGTGCAGCAACGGCGGAGGCATCAGCCTCTGGAACGCCTCGTTGAGCGTCTACAACTCGCGGTTCGTGAACAACCACGCCACCGGGCAGGGCCTCAACCCGGCTCGCAAGGGGACCCCTGGGGGCGGCAGCGGCGGTGCGATCTACACCGATGTGAACACGCAGCACCTGCGAGTGGCTGGAACCCTGATGCGCAACAACAGAGGGCGCGCGTCGTCGGGTGCCGTCTTCTTCGTCAGCAACAACCGCAAGGGCAGGCTGACGATCCGCAGCTCGACCATGACGGACAACCCCGACCCCGCCCACAGCCGCGGTCTTCCCGGCATCTTCCACCTCGGTCGTCCGGCCGGTCCCACCATCGTGAGCTCGGTGATCGACTAGCCGTCCCCGGCTCCGCGGTATCCGCCCACGGCGGTAGGAGGCCGGGGCCGACGTGCACGGGGGCCGCGTAGGATTGCCCTCTATGACTCTGCACGCCCTGGCCCGGATCGTCGCGGCTGAACCGACGGTTGCAGGAGTCATCTCGCAGCGCGCTGGCGGGCTCGACGTGCTGGGCATCCAGGCACCCGAACCGCTGCGCCCGTTCCTCACGTACGCGCTGGCAGAGCAGGCCACCGTCCTGGTCGTCACCGCGACGGCGAGGGAGGGCGAGGACCTCGCTGAGCAGCTGGCCGAGCTGCTGGGCGCGGACGCCGTCGCGTCGTACCCGGCGTGGGAGACCCTCCCTCACGAGCGGCTGTCTCCTCGGTCCGACACGGTCGGGCGCCGTCTCGCCGTGCTGCGCCGGCTCGTCCATCCCACGATCGCCGGAGAGCTCGACTCCGAGACGGCGAGCGGGCCGCTGCGGGTCGTCGTCGCGCCCATCCGCTCGCTCCTCCAGCCGCAGGTCAAGGGGCTGGCCGATCTCGAGCCGGTCGAGCTGCACCGTGGCGACGAGGTCGCCCTCGACGACGTCGTCCGCGACCTGGCAGCGGCGGCCTACTCGCGAGTCGACCTGGTCGAGCGCCGCGGAGAGTTCGCCGTGCGCGGGGGCATCATCGACGTCTTCCCGCCCACGGAGGAGCACCCGCTCCGCATCGAGTTCTTCGGCGACGAGGTCGACGAGATCCGCCGGTTCGCGGTCGCCGACCAGCGCACCCTCGAAGAGGTCACCCACGTCTGGGCCCCGCCCTGCCGCGAGCTGCTGCTGACCGACGAGGTGCGCGCGCGGGCCGCTGAGCTGGCCCGTTCGCACCCCAGCCTGGCCGAGATCTTCACGAAGCTGTCGCAGGGCCACGCGGTCGAGGGCATGGAGTCGCTGGCGCCCGTGCTGACGGAGGACATGGAGCTCTTCGTCGAGCTGCTCCCCGAGCGCTCGGCCGTGCTGCTCATGGACCCCGAGCGCATCAAGGCCCGCGCGGCCGATCTCGTGGCGACCAGCGAGGAGTTCCTCCAGGCGTCCTGGGCCGCCGCCGCGAGCGGGGGAGAGGCACCGATCGACCTGGGCTCGGCGGCGTTCCGCTCGCTCGACGACGTGCAGGACGCGACGCTGGGCCTCGGCCACACCTGGTTCACGCAGTCTCCCTTCGGCCTCGACCTGGACGATGCGAGCAACGCCGTCGACATGCAGGCGTCCACGGCCTACCGCGGCGACACGACCGCCGCGATCGCCGACATCAAGGGATGGGTCGCTGCGGGCATGCGGGTCGTGTTCGTCGCGCCCGGGCACGGGCAGGCGCAGCGCACCTCCGAGTGGCTCGCCGAGAACGATGTCGCCGCCGCGCTCGACGACGAGGTGACCGCTCCCACGCCGGGCGTCGTCCAGGTCAGCTGCGGCGAGCTGCAGCAGGGCTTCGTCTCGCCGCCGCTGCAGCTCGCCGTCATGACGTACGACGACCTCGTGGGGCAGCGGGCCGCCGACCGCACCGAGCGCAAGATGCCGGCCCGACGCCGCAAGCAGGTCGACCCGCTCGAGCTCAAGACCGGCGACTTCGTCGTGCACGAGCAGCACGGCCTCGGCCGCTACGTCGAGCTGATGCAGCGCGTCGTGCAGGGAGCGGCCCGCGAGTACCTCGTCATCGAGTACGCGCCGTCCAAGCGCGGGCAGCCCGCCGACCGCCTCTTCGTCCCGATGGATCAGCTCGACCAGATCAGCCGGTACGTGGGTGGCGAGTCGCCGACCCTCGACCGCATGGGCGGCTCCGACTGGACGAACCGCAAGAACAAGGCGCGCAAGGCCGTCCGCCAGATCGCGGGCGAGCTGATCAAGCTGTACGCGGCGCGGCAGGCGACCAAGGGTCACGCCTTCGGCCCCGACACCCCGTGGCAGGCCGAGCTCGAGGACTCCTTCGCCTTCGTCGAGACGCCCGACCAGATGGTCACGATCGACGAGGTCAAGCGAGACATGGAGCGCACCGTGCCGATGGATCGCCTGGTGTGCGGCGACGTCGGCTACGGCAAGACCGAGATCGCGGTGCGGGCGGCGTTCAAGGCCATCCAGGACGGCAAGCAGGTCATCCTGCTCGTGCCGACGACCCTGCTCGTCCAGCAGCACTACGCGACGTTCGCCGAACGCTTCGGGCAGTTCCCGGTGACGATGAAGCCGCTGTCGCGTTTCCAGACTGAGAAGGAGTCCAAGGAGACCCTCGCGGGGCTGGCCGACGGCTCGATCGACATGGTCATCGGCACGCACCGGCTGCTGCAGCCCGGCGTCAAGATCAAGGACCTCGGCCTGGTCATCGTCGACGAGGAGCAGCGCTTCGGCGTCGAGCACAAGGAAGCGATGAAGATGCTGCGCGCGGCCGTCGACGTCCTGTCGATGTCGGCGACGCCCATCCCGCGCACGCTCGAGATGGCGATCACCGGCATCCGCGAGATGTCGACGATCGCGACCCCGCCCGAGGAGCGTCACCCCGTGCTGTCGTTCGTCGGGGCGTACGAGGACCGCCAGGTCGTCGCGGCGATCCGTCGCGAGCTGTTGCGCGAGGGCCAGGCCTTCTTCATCCACAACCGCGTGCAGTCGATCGACAAGGCCGTCGCCAAGATCAAGGAGCTCGTGCCCGAGGCGAGAGTGGCCGCGGCGCACGGCCAGATGGGCGAGCACCAGCTCGAGGAGGTCATGGTCGACTTCTGGGAGAAGCGCTACGACGTGCTGGTGTGCACCACGATCGTCGAGTCGGGTCTCGATGTCTCCAACGCCAACACCATGATCATCGAGCGGGCCGACACCCTGGGGCTGTCGCAGCTGCACCAGCTGCGGGGTCGTGTCGGACGCTCGCGCGAGCGCGCCTACGCCTACTTCCTCTACCCGCCCGAGAAGCCGCTCACCGAGACCGCCCACGACCGCCTCGCCACGATCGCGCAGCACTCCGAGCTCGGCGGCGGCATGGCCGTGGCCATGAAGGACCTCGAGATCCGCGGCGCCGGCAACCTGCTGGGCGGCGAGCAGTCCGGCCACATCGCCGACGTCGGCTTCGACCTGTACGTGCGTCTGGTGGGCGAGGCCGTCGCGGAGTTCCGCGGCGACGCCGAGCCTGAGCGCGAGGTCAAGATCGAGCTGCCCATCGAGGCGCACCTGCCCCACGACTACGTCGGCAGCGAGCGGCTGAGGCTCGAGATGTACAAGCGGCTCGCCGACGTCCGGGCCCTGTCCGACGTCGACGAGATCCGCGGCGAGCTGGTCGACCGCTACGGCGAGCCGCCCGAGTCCGTCGACGTCCTGCTCGACGTCGCTCGCCTGCGGGTCCGCGTGCGCGAGGCCGGTCTCACCGAGGTGACCGCGGCCGGACCCAACGTCCGGTTCGCGCCGCTGAAGCTGCCCGACTCGGCCCAGATGCGGCTCCAGCGGGTCTACCCGCGCAGCACCTACAAGGTCGCCGCCGAGGTCGCCCTCATCCCGCGTCCGAAGACCGCGCCGATCGGCGGCTCTCCTCTGGTCGGTCGCGAGCTGCTCGAGTGGACCCGTACCGTCATCGACACCCTGGTACCGGCCGCAGCATCCGTCTGATCGCCACGCGAGGAGCACGATGATCGTCAGCCTGGTCGCCGGCCTCGTGGCGCTGACGCTCGCCGCCCTGGGATGGCTGCAGCGCCGAGCGACCTACGGCGCGGGCACCTACGTCGTGGCGGCGACGGCCGCAGCGGTGTGGTGCTGGTCGATCGCGGCCTTCGACCAGCTCGACCGGCCCGGTCACTACCCGTACGCCGTCGTCGGGCTGTGGCTGGCCGCCGTCTCGACGAGCGTGGCGGCGATCTTCGTGATGGCGAGGCGGGCGGTGCGGTCGCGATGGTCGCCACCGCGGCCCCTGGTCGTCCTGTTCGCGGCGGAGCCGGTGCTGGTCTTCGCGCTCGAGGTGACCAACCCGGTGCACGGGCTGATGGGCTCCAAGCCCGACGGGCATCTCGAGTTCGGGGTGGCCTACCAGCTGCACGCCGCGTACTGCGCGGCGCTCGTGCTGGCGTCCGTCGTCGCCCTGGCCACGCGAGCCGCGCACGCCGACCAGGCGCATCGGCGGCAGGTCATGGTGCTGCAGGGGCTCGTGGTCGCGGTCGTCGTGGTCGAGATCGCGCGTCTGGGGCTGACGCAGTACATCGCGGTCGCCGGGCTGGCGGTGCTGCACCACGCGATGTTCGGGCGAGGCCTCAACGACCTGGTGCCTCTCGACCGTGGTGCGGCCGTCGACGGGATGGACGAGGTCGTGGTCTTCTTCGACGAGTCAGGACGCCTCGTCGACCTGAACGCCGCAGCGCGCCGCACCCTCGTGGCCCGCGACGGACAGCAGCCTGACGCGGGGGCGACGGTCGCGGAGGTCCTCGGGCCCGACGTCACCCTCACAGAGGGGACGGACCAGCCGGTGATGCTCGGCGAGGGGCCCGACGCACCGGATGTCGTCGCCCGGTGCTCGCCGCTGACCGATCGTGCCGGCACGCCGGTCGGCTGGATGGTCGTCTGTCGAGAGGTCGCCCCTCACCGACGCGACCGGCCGGTCATGCACGACCCGGTCACCGGCGTGCTGACGCGCGCGCAGCTCGACCACACCCTGCGTCAGACGGTCGAGCAGCTCGCCGACGGCGTCGGACCGCTGTCGGTCGCGTTGCTGGACGTCGACGGCTTCAAGCAGATCAACGACACCTACGGTCACGTCGCCGGCGACGAGGTGCTCCAAGAGGTCGCCGCGCGGGTCGGTGGAGCCGCCGGCGGCGTGGTGCTGGGACGCTTCGGCGGCGACGAGTTCGTCGCGGTGCTGCTGGGTCGGACGGCCGCGGAGGCGAGCCGGGTGGCCGAGGCGATGCGTGCCTCGGTTGCGGCGACGCCGGTGCGCACGGCCGACGGGCTCGTGTCCGTCACGGTCACGATCGGCGTGGCCGAGTACGGCGGTGACTCGCTGCCCGATCTGGTCCGTGCGGCCGACGACGCGATGTACGGGGCCAAGCGGGCGGGCCGCAACCGCGTCGGGGTCGCGGCGCGACGGTCGTGACCTGGCCGGCGCCGGTCGTCAGCCCTTTTCGCGCAGGCGTGGGGCGATGATGTCGCCCCGATGCACCGACCGATGTACCTGCTCCTCAGGCCCGGACGGCTGAGCGCGCGGCGGTCCTCCACGCGTCCTCGTCGGCGAACGTGACCCGGGCGATGCGCACGGCGCCGGGGTGGAAGTCGAGACGTGGCCGGTAGGCGAGCTCGCACCGGGCGCTCAGGTACTCGGTGCCTTCGTCGAGGGAGTGTGACGTGTAGAAGAGGGTGGCCCGCGCCGTCAGGGCGATGACGTGCTGGAGGTTGACGACCAGGTAGAAGCCTTGCTCGACCGGCCGGTGTCGGGCCATCTCGTAGACGTTGGCCATGTTCCACCCGACGTCGACGAAGGGTCTGGATCTCTGCTGCGACGCTGTGACGAACGGAGCGAGCTCGCCATCGATGAGCAGATCGGTGCCGCAGTTGCGGCGCGTGTCTAGCAGGACGTCAAGGACGTTGGCGCGGATCCAGCCGTCGATCTCCCTGACGTCGAGCTGTGTCACCTCGCTGTGCGAGCCCGCGAGGAGGGTCGAAAGACAGTAGTGGTCGACCTCCCCGGCGAGTTGGATCATCACGTCGTCCTGGGTTCGGGCGACATCGTCATGGTTGGTGCGCTCGAATGGAGTCGGCATCGTCTCGATGCTGTGCTCGTGGGTGGACGAGTGCCCGTGGGGGGCGTCAGGTTCCAGGTGGTCGAACGACATGAGCGCGAACGCGCAGTGGCCGTCGAACTCCGATTCGTCCTCCTCGTCGAGGCGGACCGTCTCGTTGAGGCCCACGTCGGTCGCCATCAGCCCTCTTCACGCAGCCGCGGGGGAGTGGCGTTCTCGGGCTTGATGCCGAGCTTGTCGGCGTAGAAGGCGCGCACGATGTCCATGTCTGCGGTGACGTCGTCGCTCGCGTGGAAGGTCGGTCCGAAGCCCATCGTCCTGGTCGGCGGGTCGAAGAACGCCAAGGTGATCGGCAGGCCGGTGTCGCGCGAGAGGCGCAGGAAGCCCGACTTCCAGTACTCGCCGCGCGACCGGGTGCCCTCGGTGGCGAGGATCAGCCGGAACGGCTTGCCCGTGCCGGCCTCGGCGACGAGGTCGCGCACGACCGTCCCCGCGTTGTCGCGGTCGAGCGGAACGCCGCCGAACGCCCGCAGGAGCCATCCGAGGGGGCCCTTGAACAGCTGCTTCTTGACCAGCACGCGCGGGTGGGCGCCGCCCTGCCACATGACCAGGAGCATCGTGACGAAGTCCCAGTTGGAGGTGTGCGGAGCGCCCACGAGGATGCCGGTCTGCGGCACGTCGCCGACCATGCGGTAGCGCATCAACCGGGCGATGGTGCGAGCCAGTCGCTGTCGGATCATGCGACAACCCTAGGGGAGCCCCGGGCGTGTCGTCAGCGGGGAACTGGCGATGAGGGACTTCGGTAGTGGTAGCTACCGAGAACCCTCACCTCTCGTCCGGCTCGGGACGAGCGATGAGCGAATGCGGTAGCCAGAGGTGCCGCAAACCCTCATCGCCGGTCACCGGAGCGGACGCCGAGCGCGAATTGTTGCGATCGGCAACCGGCGTACTAGCGTCGTCCCATGACTTCAGCGGGGACGTGGAAGAAGCTCGTGCGCACCAAGGACGTCGACGACGTCATCCACCAGAACGACGCGGACCCGACCGAGGAGGGCCACCACGCGCGCCTCGACCGCCGTCTGACGGTGTGGGACCTGATGGGCTTCGGCATCGGGATCGTCATCGGCACGGGCATCTTCACCCTCACCGGCACCGCCGCCAAGGACAACGCCGGTCCGGCCGTGATGATCTCGTTCCTCGTCGCCGGGGTCGTGGCGATGCTGGCGGCGCTCTGCTACGCCGAGCTCGCTGCGGCGGTGCCGACGGCGGGCAGCTCGTACACCTACGCCTACACGACGATCGGTGAGATCTTCGCCTGGATCATCGCGTGGGACCTGATCTTGGAGTTCGCCCTCGGCGCGGCCGTCGTCGCGCGCGGGTGGTCGGGCTACCTGCAGGGCGTCTTCGACCTGCCCAAGGCGTTCTTCGGCGAGGACGACAGCGTCATCAACCTCGGCGCGGTGTTCATCGTCATCGTGCTCGGCGTCGTCGCCGCGATGGGCATCCGCGAGTCCAAGCTCGTGACCAACACCCTCGTCGTCATCAAGGTCTCGATCTGCCTGTTCATCATCGGCGTGGGCCTGTTCTACGTGAGTCTCGACAACCAGAAGCCCTACATCCCGCCGAGCGAGAACGCCGACTCCGCCAGCGGCCTCAAGCAGCCGCTGTGGCAGTGGATCACCGGCATCGACCAGACCGCGTACGGCGTGACCGGCGTGCTGGTGGCTGCTGCCATCGTGTTCTTCGCCTATTCCGGCTTCGAGGCCGTGGCGAACCTCGGCGAGGAGACCAAGGACCCCGCCAAGGACATGCCGCGCGGCCTGATCGGCACGCTCATCATCTGCACCCTGCTCTACGTCGCGGTCTGCTTCGTCCTCACCGGCATGGTCAAGTACACGAAGCTGAGCACCGGCGAGCCGCTCGCCGACGCCTTCGACCAGGTCGGCCTCGGATGGGCGGGCATCATCATCGGGACGGCAGCGGTCGCCGGCCTGACGTCCGTGATCCTCGTCGACATCGTGGCGATGGGACGCATCGGGTTCGCCCTGTGCCGCGACGGTCTGCTGCCACCGGCCATCGGCAAGATCCACCCGAAGTACCACACACCGGTCGTCATCACGGTCGGCACGACCGTCGCCGTCGCGATCCTCGGTGCGTTCGTGCCGCTGGCCGTCCTGGCCGAGATGGTGTCGATCGGCACGTTGTTCGCGTTCTTGGTCGTCTCGATCGCCGTGGTGGTGCTGCGTCGCACGAAGCCGCGCATGAAGCGGCCGTTCCGCACGCCCCAGGTGCCGCTGCTGCCGGTCGTGTCGGGCCTCGCCTGCATCGCGCTCATGACGAACCTGGCGGTCGAGACGTGGTTGCGGTTCCTGGTGTGGTTGGCCCTCGGGCTGGTGGTCTACCTGGCGTACGGACGCAAGCACTCCCGGCTGGCCACGGGCAAGGCGGCCCCTACTAACCTGTGACCATGCTCACTCGAACGCGCGGGGTCGTCCTCGCGATCGCGGGCCTCTCGCTCGCCGCCTGCGGCACCATCCACCCCGGATCGGCGGCGGTCGTCGACGGCCGCACGATCTCGATGGACACCCTCGACCGCACCGCCGACGCCTACTGCACCTTGACCGCGAGCGCCGCCAAGCAGCAGGGCATCACGACGGTCAGCGGCTCCGAGGTGCGGCGGCAGGCCGTCGTCGGGCTCGTGTCGCTCCGGGTCGCCCGCGACCTGGCGAGGTCGAAGGGCGTCACGGTCGAGCCGAGCACGTACGAGCTGACGCCCTCGCAGCGCGACGAGCTGGCCACGTCGTTCCCCGATTCCGACGTCGACGAGCTGGCCACGGTCATCCGCGACAGCCGGGAGGTCTCGGCGATCGCCGTGGCGCTGGCGGAGCAGCAGACCAACCAGCAGGCCACCAGCGAGAACGAGGCGCAGTTCGCCGACATCGGCCAGAGCGCGATCCTCGCCGCCTTCGCCGACAGCGACGTCTCGTTCGCGCCTCGCTTCGGGCTGGACTCGAAGGGTCGGCAGCGGGCCGCGACGGGCTCGGTGTCCGTGACGCCGGACGACCTGGAGGCACCCGTCGACGAGGAGCTTCCGGCGAGTCAGCGCTGCTCGTGACGATGCAGGTGCTGGTGCTCAGCCCGCGCGTGGCCCCAGGCATCCTGACGCTCGCCGCATGGGACGCCTTGCGCGTCGCCAGCACGGTGCGGGCGTCGGTCGACGATCCGCACGTCCGGGCGATCATCGACTCGGGCATCGCCGTCGACTCCGGCACGGGCGCGCCCACCTATGAGCCGGGCTCGGTGTGGATTGCGCCGACCGGTGACGCGACGTGGGCACGCGCGGTCGCCGACGACCTCATGGGGCCGGACGGTGACGAGCGGCAGGTCGAGGTGGTCTTCGGCTCGTACGACCTGCCCGGCTCGGGCCTGCTCGACGTCGTCGACGTCATGGACCGCCTGCGCCGCGAGTGCCCTTGGACCGCCGAGCAGACCCACGAGTCGCTCGCACGGTACGTCCTCGAAGAGGCACAGGAGGTGCACGAGGCTCTGCAGGAGGGCGACACCGACCACGTCCGCGAAGAGCTCGGCGACCTGTTGATGCAGGTCGTGTTCCACGCGCGCATCGCCGCCGAGTCGCAGGGCTGGGACGTCGACGACGTGGCGGCCGGCATCGCGGCCAAGCTGATCCGCCGCAACCCCCACGTCTTCGCGCCCGAGACGCTCGACCACGTCCCGGCGACCGCCGACGAGATCGACGCCCAATGGCAGCGCATCAAGCTCGCCGAGCGCGCGTCCGACCCGCACTCCCACCCCCACTGACCCGCCCCGGGCGGTGCGTTGGCGTCCACTGCGGCGATCTCGATGGACGCCAGCGCACCACCGCTCCGGGTGCGGCGAGGCGGTGCGGCGGGGGTGGACTGCGGCACTAGGCTGTCCACGCAGGTTCTTTCACTCACGAGGAGCACTCTCTTGGCACGCATCGACGCCGTCGGCGCACGGGAAATTCTGGATTCACGGGGCAACCCGACCGTCGAGGTCGAGGTCGCCCTCGACGACGGGACGATCGGACGTGCGGCGGTCCCGTCGGGCGCGTCGACCGGCGCCTTCGAGGCCGTCGAGCTGCGCGACGGCGACAAGAAGCGCTACCTCGGCAAGGGCGTGCTGAAGGCCGTCGCCGGCGTCAACGACACGATCGGGCCTGCCCTCGTGGGCTTCGAGGCCGACGACCAGCGGGCCATCGACCTGGCCATGCTGGGTCTCGATGGCACCGCCAACAAGGCCACCCTCGGCGCCAACGCCATCCTGGGCGTCTCGTTGGCCGCCGCGCGCGCCGCTGCCGACTCGGCCAAGCTGCCGCTCTTCCGCTACGTCGGCGGACCGAACGCCCACGTGCTGCCGGTGCCGATGATGAACATCCTCAACGGCGGCTCGCACGCCGATTCCAACGTCGACATCCAGGAGTTCATGATCGCGCCCATCGGCGCGCCCACGTTCTCCGAGGCGCTGCGCCAGGGTGCCGAGGTCTACCACGCGCTCAAGTCGGTGCTCAACGAGCGCGGCCTGTCGACCGGCCTCGGCGACGAGGGCGGCTTCGCGCCCAACCTCGACTCCAACCGCGCGGCGCTCGAGCTCATCTCGGTCGCCGTCGAGAAGGCCGGCCTGAAGGTCGGCACCGACATCGCGATGGCACTCGACGTCGCCGCGTCCGAGTTCTTCACCGATGGCAGCTACTCCTTCGAGGGCCAGCAGAAGTCGGCCGAGGAGATGTCGGCCTACTACGCGCAGCTCGCCGCGGACTTCCCGATCGTCTCGATCGAGGACCCGCTCGACGAGGACGACTGGGCCGGCTGGACGACGCTGACCGAGCAGATCGGTGACGCCGTGCAGATCGTCGGCGACGACCTGTTCGTCACCAACGTCGAGCGCCTCACCCGCGGCATCTCCGAGGGCGCTGCCAATGCGCTGCTCGTCAAGGTCAACCAGATCGGCTCGCTGACCGAGACCCTCGACTCCGTCGAGCTGGCGCACCGTCACGGCTTCGCCTACATGATGAGCCACCGCTCGGGCGAGACCGAGGACACGACGATCGCCGATCTCGCCGTCGCGACCAACTGCGGCCAGATCAAGACCGGGAGCCTTTCGCGCAGC
>JBEVGQ010000006.1:0-6167 GCA_040511655.1 Aeromicrobium sp.
CAGCAGGTACGACGAAGCCCGGCTCCCTCTTGAGGGTGCCGGGCTTCTTCTGTCTCGATACCAATATATGTATTTGTCGACAAATAGATATATTGCTTCAGCGACTAGTTCTTCCTCGGATCCATCATCTCGACGATGCGCTCGAGGTCGTCGATCGTGGCGAACTCGACCGTGATGCGTCCCTTCGAGCGTCCCAGGTCGACCTTGACCCTCGTGTCGTAGCGCTCGGACAGGCGTGCGGCCAGGTCCGCCAGCCGCGGTGCGGATGCCTTGGCCGACTGGCGGGCCGCGGGACGCTTGGCCGCGTCCGGGCCGACGGTGACGATCTCCTCGAGTGCCCGCACCGACAGACCCTCGGCGACCACGCGCGTGGCCAGCCGGTCCTGGATCTCCGGATTGGCCACGCTGACGAGGGCGCGGGCGTGACCGGCCGAGAGCACACCGGCGGCGACACGTCGCTGGACCGTCGGCGTGAGCTTGAGCAGCCGCAGGGTGTTGCTGATCTGCGGGCGCGAGCGGCCGATGCGGTCGGCCAGCTCCTCGTGCGTGCAGCCGAAGTCCTCCAGCAGCTGCTGGTAGGCCGACGCCTCTTCCAGCGGGTTGAGCTGCGAGCGGTGCAGGTTCTCGAGCAGTGCGTCGCGCAGGAGGTCTTCGTCCGACGTCTCCCGGACGATGGCACCGATGGTGTCGAGTCCGGCCTTCCCGCTGGCGCGCCAGCGCCGCTCCCCCATGATGAGCTCGTAGCGGTCCTTGGCGACCTCGCGCACCACCACGGGCTGCAGCAGTCCGACCTCCTTGATGGAGTGCACGAGCTCGGCCATGTGGTCCTCATCGAAGACCTGGCGCGGCTGGCGCGGGTTCGCGACGATCTGGTCGAGGGGAATCTCCGCGAACCGCGCACCCTCGATCTCCTTGAGTCCGGAGGCGGCTGCATCGGCCGAGCTGGACGGAATCAGCGACTCCAGACCTCGGCCCAGTCCACGGCGTGTGCTCATCGGGTGACCTTTCCACTCCCGGCCGACGCGATCTCGCGCGCGGCCTCCAGGTACGACAGTGCGCCGGACGACGTCCCGTCGTAGGTGATGACAGACTGCTGGTAGCTCGGCGCCTCGGAGATCCGCACCGATCGAGGGATCGGCGTGGTGATGACCTTCTCGGCGAAGTGACCCCGCACCTCCTCCGCGACACCGGCCGAGAGCCGGGTGCGACCGTCGTACATCGTGAGCAGGATCGTGGTGATCTCGAGCTTGGGGTTGAGGTGCGCCCGGATCAGGTCGATGTTGCGGACCAGCTGGCCGAGCCCCTCCAGTGCGTAATACTCACACTGGATCGGTATCAGCACCTCGCGTCCCGCCACCATCGCGTTGACCGTGAGCAGGCCCAGCGATGGCGGGCAGTCGATCAGCACGTAGTCGATCCTGCGTCCCGCGGCCTCACGGACAGCGAGGTACGACTGGAGCGCTCGGTCGAGCCGCGACTCCCGGGCCACCAGGGAGACCAGCTCGATCTCGGCTCCGGCGAGGTCGATGCTGGCGGGCAGCACGGTCAGGCCAGGGATGTCCGGGCAGTCCTGCACAAGCTCGCCGAGCTCGGTCCCCTCGACGATCGCTTCGTAGACACCGGGCGTCCCTTCCGCGTGCGGGACGTTGAGGGCGGTCGAGGCGTTGCCCTGTGGGTCGAGGTCGACCACGAGCACCTCCAGGCCCTTCAGGGCGAGCGCCGCGGCGATGTTGACCGTGGTGGTGGTCTTGCCGACACCGCCCTTCTGGTTCGCGACCACGAACACCCGGGTGTCGACAGGACGGTCGAACCGCGAGATGGACGACGCCCGTTGCAGCAGCGACACATGCTCCTGGGCTGCCGCCGCCAGCGGGGTCGAGTCATCGTTGGACGGCACCGGGACGCTGTAGGTCGAGGCGGCGGTCGGTGCTGCCGGTCGAGCGGGCTGAGAGTCGTTCATGCCTGCCCCCTGTTCGTTTCACGTGAAACACTGATCATCTGGTCACCTCGACGACAGTGGTCGGCACTTCACCGTTGTCATACGTCGCCACCACGATAGACGTGGCGCCGAGACGGTGAAGCGTCGACGCCGCCGACTCCACCTCTTCCGAGGCAGACCGTCCCTTCATCGCGAGCATCACCCCACCCGGCTCAACCAGTGGCATGCACCACCGGCCGAGCTTGTCGAGGGCTGCGACGGCACGGGCCGTCACGACGTCGAACGTCTGGTCCACGTCCTCGGCTCGACGACGCAGCACATGGACGTTCGACAGACCCAGGTCTGCCACTGCCTCTTCCAGGAAGCTCGTGCGCCGAAGCAGCGGCTCGATCAGCGTCATGTGGATGTCTGGCCGAACAATGGCCCACACCAGACCGGGAAGTCCAGCACCCGTACCGACGTCGGCGACCGTCGCTCCGGCGGGCACCCGCGGCGCGACCACAGCCGAGTTCATGATGTGTCGGTCCCACAGACGCGGAACCTCGCGAGGGCCGATCAGCCCGCGGACCACACCTTCGGTGGCCAACAGCTCGGCGTACCGCTCGGCCGTGGGTAAGTGGGACGCGAACACCCCCGCCGCGTGCGGCGGGGGTGTTTCACGTGAAACATCGCCGGACGGCGAGGTCTCGGGGGAGTCAGGCGTCGAGATGACTACTCACCCGCCGAGTGCACGACGACGTAACGGTGCGGCTCCGTGCCATCCGACGAGCTCTGCAGGCCCGCCGCCGCCACCGCATCGTGGACGACCTTGCGCTCGAACGGCGTCATCGCGTCGAGAGCCACCGACGTCTCGCCGGCAGCAACCTTGTCGATCGCGGCCTGCGCCACAGCCACCAGCTCGTTGCGACGAGCGGCGCGGAAGCCAGCCACGTCGAGCATCAACCGGCTCCGCTCACCCGTCTCGCGGTAGACGGCCAGACGTGTCAGCTCCTGCAGCGCGTCGAGCACCTCACCGTCACGGCCGACCAGGTGGTCGAGGTTGCCACCGACGATCTCGACCGCGGCACGGTCACCATCGACATCCATGTCGATGTCACCATCGAGATCGGCGATGTCGAGCAGACCCTCCAAGAAGTCGGCGGCGATGTCGCCCTCGTTCTCGAGCTTCGCAGCGTCACTCATGCCTTGCCACCCTTCGTGTCTGGATCGTTCTTGTCGCCGTCCTTGGCCGTGATGTCCGGCTTCTTCTTGGGCGGCTGTGCCGGCTTCTTCTGGGCACCCTTCGCCGGGTTGGGCTTCTGCTGCCCACCGCCCGGCTGGGCGGGCTTCTTGCGCTGGCTACGCGGCTGGTTCTTCGGCTGCGCGCGCGGCGGCGGCTTCGGTGCCTCCTCCGGCGCTGCCTGCATGGGGTCCTCGGCGACCGATTTGCCGTGCTTCTTGTCGCGCTCCTGCTTGGCCTTGAACGCCGGAGTGCCCGGTGCAGGGTTGTTGCGAATGACGTAGAACTGCTGACCCATGGTCCAGAAGTTCGACGTGGTCCAGTAGAAGAGCACGCCGAGCGGGAAGGCCACGCCGCCGACGGCGAAGACGATCGGCAGGATGTAGAGCAGCAGCTTCTGCTGCTGGGCGTACTGGCCCGTCATGGCGTCGGCCGGCATGTTCTTGCTCATCAGCTGACGCTGCGTCGTGAACTGCGTGATGCACATGATGATGACCAGCGACAGCGTCAGCACGCGGACCTGCGTCAGATCGGTGTTCATGAACGTGTCGGCGATCTTGGCGCCCAGCAGCTTGGCTCCCGACAACGACGTCGCGTCGGCCGTGTCCATGAAGCCCTTGCTGAACGACTTGTCCTTCACCGGATCGAACTTCGCGGCGTGGTCGATCACGCGGAACAGCGCGAAGAAGATCGGCATCTGCAGGATCAGCGGGAGGCACGAGGCGAACGGGTTGGTACCCGTCTCCTTCCAGAGCTTCATCTGCTCCTGCGTGAGCCGCTCACGGTCGTGCTTGTACTTCTGCTGCAGCGCCTTGATCTGCGGTTGGAGCAGCTGCATGTTGCGGCTCGACTTGATCTGCTTGACGAACAGCGGGATCAGGAGCGTTCGGATCGTGACGGTCAGGCCGATGATCGACAGCGCCCACGTCCAACCGGAGTCGCCCGACAGGCCGATCACCTCGAAGAGCCGGTGCCAGGCCAGCAGGATGCCGGACACGGCGTAGTACAGCGGCGTCATGATCGCGCTGCCGATGTCGCCTAGGAAGCCGAACATTGTTCTCCTCTGTGTGACTGCGGAACCGGGTCATAACCGCCCGCACTCCACGGATGGCATCGCAGCACGCGACGACCCGCCAACCAGGAGCCGCGCAACGCGCCATGAGTCTCGACGGCCTGCAAAGCGTAGGCCGAGCAGGTCGGATGGTAGCGGCATACCTGGCCGTACAGGGGGCTGATGGCGAAGCGGTACGCCTTGAGCAGCCAGATCAGGATGATCTTGAGGGGGGAGCGGAGCCTCATCGCCATGAGGCGCTCACCGTGCGCCGGCTCGCGCCAACGCAGCATCGAGGTGCTCGCCCAGTGTCGTCGAGCCTGCCGCCTGTGCGGGCGGCAGCGCTCTGACGACGACACGAGAGCCCGGGGGGAGCGACTCGATGCGCTCGCGCATCAGATGACGCAGCCGCCGCTTGACGCGATTGCGCTCGACCGCCGATCCCACGGCCTTGCTCACGACGAAACCGACGGACGTGTGTCCGCCGGCTTCTGGAACGCGTGTGCTGAGCACCACGTGGGTGACGAGTGTCGGCTGAGCACCCCTGGCCCCACGACGGATCGCGTGCCGGAAGTCCTCCGCGCTGCGCATGCGTTGACCGCGCGCGAGCAACGGATCAGGCGGACAGCTTGGCGCGACCCTTGCGGCGGCGATCCGCGAGGATGGCACGGCCGGCACGGGTGCGCATGCGCAGGCGGAAGCCGTGCTTCTTGGCGCGACGACGGTTGTTGGGCTGGAAGGTGCGCTTGCTCACGATGATTCCTCGGATCTTGGACTGGGCCGTTCGACGGCCACCGCTCGCCCACGATCATCGATGATCATGAGCATGCGGCGGGGGTCGTTGTGGGACGACTAGGCAACGGTACGGGGGCGCCACATCACGGTCAAACCGACCTGCCTACGCCTCCACGACGCTCGCGTCCAGACGACACGCCGAGCGGCCTCGGCGGGTTGGGGAAATCGGCTTGTTTGCCATCTGCAACGCTGCTAGCGTCACGGCGGTACTGACTTTTCCACAACCTGGACGCAACCCTCCAGTTCGGATTCACACCGTGTGGAAAACACTGTGCACACACCAGCAGGAGATGTCGGGAGGCATTGCATGCACGACGGCCACGACGCCAACCCCGACGAGCATCTCGCGGAGGTCTGGCAGCGAGCCGTCAGCACGCTCTCCCAAGGAGCCAAGGTCTGGGTCTACTCGGCCAAGCCGCTCTCCCTGCACAACAACATCATGATCGTCGCCGTGCAGGACGACCTCACGCGTGCACAGCTCGAGTCTCGCGTCCGGCCCGCCCTCGAGCACGCCATCAGCACGACACTGCAGCAGGAGACACGCCTGGTCGTCACGATCGAGCCATCCCTCGCCGAGGCCCTCCACCAGCAACAGGACACATATAGTCCACAAGACGACTTGTCGACAAATCGACAAGTAGGTGCGTCCTACGAGGGAGAGGCCGACGACGAGGACGACGACAGCGGCGACGAGTTCGTTCCCAGCTGGGCCGAGCGTTCCAGCACCCCGCCTCGCATCGGCACCGTCGCCGAGGCACGTCTCAACCCGCGCTACCTCTTCGAGAACTTCGTCATCGGCTCGTCCAACCGCTTCGCCCATGCCGCCGCGGTCGCCGTGGCCGAGGCGCCCGGCAAGGCGTACAACCCGCTCGTGATCCACGGTGAGTCCGGCCTCGGCAAGACCCACCTGCTGCACGCCATCGGCCACTACGTCCTCAACCTCTACCCGTCCTCGCGCGTGCGCTACGTCAACAGCGAGGAGTTCACCAACGACGTCATCAACGCGATCCGCGAGAACCGCACCGCTGCCCTCAAGCGCAAGTACCGCGAGATCGACGTCCTGCTCGTCGACGACATCCAGTTCCTCGAGGGCAAGGAGTCGACGCAGACCGAGTTCTTCCACACGTTCAACGCGCTGCACAACGAGAACAAGCAGATCGTCA
>JBEVGQ010000007.1:0-4483 GCA_040511655.1 Aeromicrobium sp.
GGGGTGTCGATGATCCAGCCGCCGAACGGCAGCTCGAGGCTGATCGCGGACGTCGACGTGTGCCGGCCGCGCCCGGTGACCGCGTTGACGTAGCTGACCGACCGGTTGGCGTCGGGCACCAGCGCGTTGACCAGCGTCGACTTGCCCACGCCGCTGTGCCCCACCAGCACGCTCGTGCGGTCGCGCAGGGCGTCGCGGACGGCGTCGAGGTCGCCGCCCTGTCGGGTCACGACGACGTTGACGCCCAGCGGCTCGAGCATCGCGACGAGCTCGTCGGGAGACCCGAGGTCGGACTTGGTGAGGCACACCAGAGGCTCCATGCCGGCGTCGAACGCGGCCACGAGGCACCGGTCGATCAGCCCGGCGCGCGGGGGAGGGTCGGCGAGGGCCGCGACGATCACCAGCTGGTCGGCGTTGGCGACGATGATGCGCTCGATGGGGTCGTCGTCGTCGGCCGTGCGGCGCAGGACCGTGCGCCGCGGAGTCACCTCGACGATCCGCGCGAGCGATCCCTCGTCGCCCGACACGTCGCCGACGACGCGCACGTGGTCGCCGACCACGACGCCCTTGCGTCCGAGGTTGCGCGACTTCATGGCCGTGATGATCCGGCCCTCGCCGTCGAGGGTCACGGTGTAGCGGCCGCGGTCGATCGTCACGACCCGCGCGGTGTCGGCCTCGTCGTAGTTGGGCCGGACCTTGGTGCGCGGCTTCGTGTGCCGGCGCGGACGCTCGAACCGGTCGTGCTCGTCGCGCTCTCTGCCCATCGCCTGTGCCGCCGTCAGCTGCTCGTCATGAGGCGCTCCCAGGCGGGAGCGAAGTCGGGATAGGTCTTGGCGGTGGTGGCGACGTCCTCGACGAGCAGGTCGGGCACCCGAAGCCCCAGCACGACGGCCGCGTGGGCCATGCGGTGGTCGGCGTACGTGCGGAACGTCTCGCCGTGCAGCGGGCGCGGACGCACCAGCAGCCCGTCCTCGGTCTCCTCGGCGTCGCCGCCGAACCGGTTGATCTCGGTGACCAGCGCGGCGAGGCGATCGGTCTCGTGGCCTCGCAGGTGGGCGACACCCGCGATGCGCGACGGGCCGCTGGCCAGCGCCGCCATCGCGGCGACGACGGGGGTGAGCTCGCCGACGTCGTGCAGGTCGAGCTCGACCCCGTCGAGGGTCGGCCCGGCCGAGAACACCAGGTCGTCTCCGTCGCGCTCGGCCGTGCCGCCGAATGCGGGGACGATCGTGCGCCACGCGTCGCCGGCCTGGTCGGTGTCGCGCGGCCAGCTGCGGATGCGCACGCTGCCGCCGGTGACGAGGGCACCGGCGATGAACACGCCGGCGTTCGACAGGTCGGGCTCGATCTCGACGTCGAGCGCGCCGACGGGTCCGGGGTGCACGATCCACCGGGCGGGCTCGGGGGTGTCGATGCGCACGCCGCGGCGACGCAGCTCGGCGATGGTCATCTCGATGTGCGGCATAGACGGCAGCGTCGAGCCGGTGTGGCGCAGGTCGAGGCCGTCCGCGAGACGTGCTCCCACCAGCAGCGGAGCCGAGACGAACTGGCTCGACGACGAGGCGTCGATCGAGACCGGTCCGCCCGTCACGTGCCCCGTGGGCCGCACCGTGAACGGCAGCGACCCCCGGCCGTCGTCGTCGACCTCGACGCCGAGGCTGCGCAGCGTCGCGATGGTGGACGCCATCGGACGCACACGGGCGTGCTCGTCGCCGTCGAACGTCACGGGGGCGTCGCCGAGTGCGGCGAGCAGGGGCACGAAGCGCATGACGGTGCCGGCGAGCCCGCAGTCGATCGTGGTGGGGCCGGTGCCGGCCGAGCCGATCGGCGACACGGTCCAGGTGGTGCCGTCGCGCTCGATCGTGGCGCCCAGCGCCGTGAGCGCCGCCGCCATCAGCTCGGTGTCGCGCGAGGCGAGGGGGCGTGTGATCGTCGATGGTCCGTCGCCGAGCGCGGCGAGGATCAGGGCCCGGTTGGTCAGCGACTTCGAGCCGGGCACCACGGCCTCGCCGGCGAAGGGCGCGGAGCGGTAGGGCGCGGGCCAGGGCTGCGGAGAAGTCATCACCGGCATCCTATCGGCGCCGGGACGCTGCGGGCGTCAGCGGCGGACGTGGTCGAGCTGGTCGGCGGCCGAGCCCGCCGCCGCGGCGACCCTGTCCTTGGCGCGGCGGCCGATCGACTTCTTGTGCGGATCGGGGTCGAGCGTCGCCATCAGCAACCCGCCGGTCATCGACAGGTTCTTCAGGAAGTGGATGCGCTGGTTGGTGCGCGCGGCGGGGTCGGTCTCGTTCCAGTACGGGTGCCCGGCGAGGGTGGTGGGCGGCAACGTGGCAGCCAGCGCGAAGGCGGCCGTGCGAGGGACGTGCCCGGTCGCGAGCGCCAGGCCGGCGACGAGCTGCACTGCTCCGTTCACGCGGGTCAGGTTCGAGCCGTTGACCGGCAGTCCGGGGGAGAGGCGCTTGAGCAGGTCGGCGGTGGGCTGCGCCTTGGCGGCCCGAGGGCCGGGGTCCTTGAGCGCCATCGCGCCGCCGGAGACGAATATCGAGGCGAGCATCGGACGGGCCACGGCGCGCAGAAGGGTCATGCCACTGTCCTATCAAACATCGAGTCATATCAAAGATCGAGTCCTATCAAAGATCGGACGTCGGCATCCGCCGAGTGTCGGTGGCCTGTGGCAGCCTGATCGCATGTGCGGGCGATACGCGACGACCCAGACCTCGGCCACGCTGAACCAGGCCTTCGAGATCGACCTGGCCAACTCGTTCGTCGAGCTCGAGGCCGACTACAACATGGCCCCCACCAAGCTCGCCCCCGTGGTCATCGGCCGCCGCGATGACGATCCGGGGTCCGCCACGCGGCGCGAGCTGCTGACGGCCCGCTGGGGGCTGATCCCGAGCTGGGCCAAGGACCCATCCATCGGCAACCGGATGATCAACGCACGCTCCGAGACGGTCGCCGACAAGCCCGCGTTCAAGAAGGCCTTCGCCAAGCGCCGCGCCCTCGTGCCGGCCGACGGCTACTACGAGTGGTACGCCGCGCAGCAGCGCGAGGGTGAGAAGAAGCCGGCCAAGCAGCCGTTCTACATCACGCCCAAGGACGGCTCGGTACTCGCGATGGCCGGCCTGTACGAGTTCTGGAAGGACCGCGAGGCCGACGAGTGGGTCGTCAGCTTCACGATTCTCACCACCACGGCCGAGGACGACCTCGGGCACGTCCATGAGCGCATGCCCCTGTTCCTCCAGCCGCAGGCCTACGACGAGTGGCTCGACCCCGCCCCGCGCGGCACCGACGAGCTGCTGGGCCTGCTGGTGCCGGCCGCTCCCGGACGCCTCGACGCCTTCCCGGTCTCGACGGCGGTCAACAACGTCCGCAACAACGGGCCCGAGCTGATCGTGCCGATCGCCGCGGAATAGCGCGCCGTCCGAAGCGGTTGAACCCCGCAGGAGGACACATGCTGACACAGACTCATCCAGCGGCTGATCGCACGATCGCGCCGCTGCGCAGGCCGTCGGTCCCGGGAGTAGGCTGGGAGATGATGACCGTCACCCCTGAAAGCCCCGACGTTCCCGATACGCGGGAGACCGAGACCCCGGAGCAGCGCCAGGCGCGCTTCGAGGCCGACGCCCTGCCGTTCCTCGACCAGCTCTACTCGGCCGCACTGCGCATGACGCGCAACCCGCACGACGCCGAGGACCTCGTCCAAGAGACGTTCTCGAAGGCGTTCAGCGCCTTCCACCAGTTCAAGCCCGGCACCAACCTGAAGGCCTGGCTGTACCGCATCCTCACGAACACCTACATCAACTCGTACCGCAAGAAGCAGCGCCAGCCGCAGCAGGTCACCGACGAGATCGAGGACTGGCAGATCGCGCGGGCCGAGTCGCACGGCCCGTCCGGCCTCAAGTCGGCCGAGATGGAGGCGCTCGAGCACCTGCCCGACAGCGACGTCAAGGACGCGCTCCAGGCGCTGCCCGACGACTTCCGCTATGCGGTCTACCTCGCCGACGTCGAGGGCTTCCCGTACAAGGAGATCGCCGAGATCATGGGCACGCCGATCGGCACGGTCATGTCCCGCCTGCACCGCGGACGCCGCATGCTGCGCGAGCAGCTCGCCGACTACGCCCGTGACCGCGGCATGGCCGTCACGGGAGCAGGTGACAAGGCATGAGCGCCGGCACCAACCCGTGCGAGGGCCCCGACTGCGAGCAGGCGCTCGAGAATCTCTACCTGTTCATCGACCGCGAGATCGACACCGCGAGCTGCGCCGAGATCCAGACGCACATCGACGAGTGCACCTCCTGCCTGAGCGAGTACGACCTCGAACGGGTGGTCAAGAGCCTGGTCTCCCGCTCGTGCTCCGAGACCGCCCCCGACCCGCTGCGCGAGAAGGTGCTGCTGTCGATCCGCACGGTGCAGGTGCAGATCACCGAGCAGCGCATCGTCTGACGGCTCACCGTCCTGCCTGACGCCCACGGCCCCATCCCTC
>JBEVGQ010000008.1:0-5355 GCA_040511655.1 Aeromicrobium sp.
GGTGCCCTCGGTGACCGTCTGCGGGCCGGAGTTGCCGTTGAGGTCGGTCGCCGTGTATCCGGGATCGGCCGCGTTGACCCGGATGCCCGGGAACGCCTTGGCGTACTGGGTGGTCAGCATGATCAGCGCCGCCTTGGACGACGTGTACGCGGGGGCCACGACGTGCGACTCGGCGCGCGACAGGTCGTGGGTGAGCTCGAGCGACCCCATCCCGCTGCTGACGTTGACGATGACGGGGTCCGCGGACGCCTCGAGCAGCGGGAGGAACGCGCGCGTCGTGCGGACGGCGCCGACGACGTTGACGTCCAGCACCCGCAGGACGGCGGCGCCGGTCAGGTCGTCCGCCTCGCCCATGGCCCCGGCGATGCCGGCGTTGTTGATCAGGACGTCGAGGGCGCCCTCGTGCTGCTGGACGTCGGCAGCCGCACGGGCCACCGAGTCGTCGTCGGTCACGTCGATCTGGACGAAACGTCCGCCGACGGACTCGGCCGCTGCGCGACCTGCCTGCTCGTCCCTGGCCCCGACCAGCACGGTGTGTCCGTGCTCGGCGAGGCGGCGGGCGGTCTCGAGGCCGAGACCCTTGTTGGCTCCGGTGATGAGGGTGATGGTCATGGGTCCAGCGTGCGACCGCGTCCCGAGGGCGCACCAGGGACGCCTCGACGGTAGGACCAGCGGTACCAGGCACCCGTCCGAGGCAGGGACGACAATGGACGCATGAGCGTCGACCAGACCACTTTCGCGGCGACGTTGCGCGCGTGGCGCGACCGGTTGTCGCCGGCCACCGCAGGCCTGCCGATGCGGCACGGACGCCGCACGCAGGGTCTGCGCCGCGAAGAGCTGGCCGAGCTGGCAGGTGTCTCGGTCGACTACGTCGTGCGGCTCGAGCAGGGGCGGGCGACCACGCCATCACCGCAGATCGTCGCAGCCCTCGCTCGCGCGTTGCAGCTGACCGTCGCCGAGCGCGACCTCCTCCATCGCCTGGCCGGTCTCGCGCCTCCCGGCGACGGCGAGATCTCCGAGCACATCCCGCCGGGCGTCCAGCGCATCCTGTGTCGGTGCGCCGATTCGGCGACGGCAGTGTTCGCCGCCGACTGGCAGCTCATCCAGTGGAACCGCGGCTGGGCGGCCCTCGTGGGCGATCCATCGTCGACTCCCCCGGCGCAGCGCAACTTCGCGCTCGACACCTTTCCAGTCGACGGGGAGGCACCCCGTCTTGCGCAGTGGCCGGTCGAGGCGGTCGAGCACGACTCCGTGCCCGCCGCCGTCGTGTCGGACCTGCGACGGGCCACCGGACGCTTTCCGGGCAACCGGCGCCTCGGCGACCTGATCGACCGCCTGACCGCCGGCAACGAGCGCTTCGCCCAGCTGTGGGCGGCCGGCGAGGTCGGGGCGCACCGCGAGGGTCACAAGACCGTCCATCATCCGGCCGTCGGGCCGATCCTGGTCGACTGCGACGTGCTGACCGACGGTGACGCCGAGCTCAAGATCGTCATCTTGTCGGCCACCCCCGGCACCGAGGACGAGACCAAGTTCAAGCTCGCGGTGATGTCGGGCGTCCAGGAGCCCGTGACGATCCACTGACCGCTCCCGCCGTCCCTAAGGTGAAGGGCCGAGCGGACGGCTCGTTCCTACTCGCAGACGGAACCGTCGCCGTCGCGGTCTTGGTACCAGCCGTACTCGACGTCGACACCCTGGCGATAGTTGCCGTAGCCGGCCGCGTTGGCGGCGCCGCAGGTGTCGAACCGGGGGTCGGTCGCAGGCTGCGCGTCGACCAGGGTGCGCGGCTCGGGTGCCGCCGCCTTGGCCTTCTTCACGGCCTTGGTGACCGCGGCGTCGATGAGCTTCTGCCGTTTCGCCTTCTCTGCGGCAACCGCCTCGTCGACCGCTGCAGCCGTCGCGTCCTTGCTGGCCTGCGTCGCACCGGCGACTGCTTGGTCGGCCTCGGCCGACGCCCGCTCGACCCGCGCGTCCGCCGCCGTCTCGGCCTTCTGCACGAGACGACGCGCATCCGCGTCAGCCTGCTTGGCATCGTCATCATTCGACTCACCGCCCATGCCGATCCCCAAGAGGAGTCCGACGACAGCGGCCGCTGCTGCGATCTTGGGCTTGGTGTTCCAGTTCACCGACGAATCTCCTTCAGGGGATGTGCAGCTCGGCCTGGGGCGACGCCTACTTCATCCAGTGCGGGTGGGTGCGGTCGCCCTTGCAGACGTACCGGCGGCCCTTGGCGTCGATGCCGGCCTTCTTGTACTTCGCCTGCGGGCAGAACTGGCCGCCCTTGATGCACTTGCCGGTCGACGTCTTCGTGCACGTGGCAGCGGAGGCCGACTCGGCCGTGATCGCGATGCCGGCGCCGGAGAGGGCCGAGGTGGTCAGGACGAAGGCGACGATGGAGCTGCGGAACTTGTTCATGGCCCGACCGTAGGTCCGAACCTGGGCATCCGTGCCGATTCGCGGAAAGACTGTCTTAACTGACTAGTCGGACGGATCCGAAGTGACTAGGCACCCGTCCACGACGGGTTGGGCACGACGAAGTCGGGCGAGACGTCCTTGACGTCCGTAGCCCCCGTCAGCGCCATCGTGAGGTCGAGCTCGGCGACGACGTTGGCGATGACCTCCTCGACGCCCTGCTGCCCGGCGATGGCCATGCCGTACATGTACGGGCGCCCGAGCAGGCAGGCGTCCGCGCCGAGGGCCAGCGCCGTGAACACGTCCGCGCCGGTGCGGATGCCGCTGTCGAGCAGCACCGTCGGCTCCGGCCCGATCGCCTCACGGACGTCGACCAGCGCGTCGAGCGATGCGATCGAGCTGTCGACCTGGCGACCGCCGTGGTTGGACACGACGATGCCCGCCACGCCGAGGTCGACGGCACGGCGGGCGTCGTCCGGGTGCAGGATGCCCTTGAGCACGACGGGCAGGCGGGTGCGGTCGCGCAGGGTCGCGATGTGGTCCCAGCTCAGGCCGGGGTTGGAGTAGATGTCGAGGAAGGTCTCGACGGACGCGCGTGGCAGCGGCGAGCGGATGTTCGTCCAGAAGCTGCCCGGGTGGTTGCGCGTGATCGAGATCAGCGAGCGGATCGCCTGCAGCGTCACCTTGACGTCCGCGGCCGCGCCGGACGCCTTGGCGGCGGCCACCCGCTGGGCCACGATGTCGCGGAAGCGCGGATCGGACGTGTATTGGCCGATGCCGAGGCCCTGCGCGAAGGGCAGCGAGCCGAGCGTCAGGTCTTGCGGACGCCAGCCGAGCGTCGTCGTGTCGAGCGTGACCACCAGGGCCGTGGCGCCGCTGGCCTCGGCACGTCCGATGAGGCTGTCGACGAGGCGCTCGTCGGTGCTCCAGTAGAGCTGCACCCAGTGAGGGGTCGACCCCATCTCGGCGGCGGCCTCCTCCATCGGGGTGCCGCCCTGGTTGGTGAAGACGTACGGCACGCCGGTGCTGGCCGCGGCTCTCGCGGTGTGCAGGTCGGCGTCGGGGTCGATCAGCTGGCCGGCGCCGACGGGCGCGAGCAGCAGAGGCGAGCTGAGCCGGGTGCCGAGCAGGTCTACCGAGAGGTCGCGCGTCGCTCCCCCGTGCGCCATGCGCGGCACGATCGCCCACCGGTCGAAAGCCGCACGGTTGTTGCGCATCGTCCGGCCCTCGCCGGCACCGCCCGCGACGTACGCCCAGCCCTTGGGCGAGGCGACCCGCCGCGCCGCGCGCTCTAGGTCGGCGAACGAGGTCGGCACGAGAGGCCTGGCACCGGTGACGCCTGCGCTGTAGATCGCGCTCTGCCGCGCGCGGCCGGGACCGACGGACTGTGCGGGCTCGACCATGGTGTCTCCTCGTGTGCGGTGTGGGCCGTGTCCGAGGGTATGTGTGCATGGGGTGAGCCGCACCGGGTACCTGTGCTCGTCCGTACCGACTGAAGGAGCACGCATGCCGATCTGGCTCCAAGCAGGTGCCTGGGGTGTGCTCGCGGGTGGCGCACTCGTCGTGGGCGCGCTGATCGCCTGGTTCGTCCGCGTGCCGCAGCCGCTGGTGGCGTCCGTGATGGCGTTCGGCTCGGGTGTGCTGATCTCGGCGCTGTCGTTCGACCTGGTCGACGAGGCGGAGAAGACCGGCGGGCTCGTGCCGACCGTCGCCGGCGCCTTGGGCGGCGCTGTCGTCTACGTCGCGGCCAACGTCGCCTTGGCACGGCGAGGGGCGCAGCACCGCAAGCGGTCGCAGGATCAGCAGCCGTCCGAGGACGAGCAGGCCGGCAGCGGCTCGGCTATCGCGATCGGCGCCTTGCTCGACGGCGTCCCGGAGTCGGTCGTGCTCGGCGTGTCGCTGCTCGGCGGAGGCGGCGTCGGCGTGCCCGTGCTGGCGGCGATCTTCATCTCGAACCTGCCGGAGGGCCTGTCGAGCGCCGCAGGCATGAAGCGCAACGGACGCAGCTCGCGCTACGTCTTCGGCGTGTGGATCGGCATCGCCGTCGCCTCCGGCGTGGCGGCACTCGTCGGCAACCTGGTGCTCGATGGCGCCCCCGACGAGACGATCGCCGCGATCACCGCCATCGCAGCCGGAGCCATCCTCGCGATGGTGGCCGACACGATGATCCCCGAGGCGTTCGAGAAGACGCACCTCTACGCGGGGCTGATCGCGACCGTGGGATTCCTGGCCGCGTTCACGATCGGCCGGGCCTAGGACGCAACGGTGCCCCCGTCGAGACGACGGGGGCACTGTGCGACGCGGTGGGACGACTCAGGCGGCGTGCTTGCAGGTCGCGCACGAGCAGTCAGAGCAGACACAGCTGGCGCACGTGTCGCCGCCACAGTTGCTGCACGAGCAGACGTTGTGGTTGCACGTCGCGCACGTGCAGTCGCTGCACTCGCACGTCGCGCAGCTGTCGGTGCAGTTGGCGCACGAGCACACCGTGCACTCGTCGTAGTGCCCCTCGTGCTCGTGGTGGACGTGACCGTCGTGCAGGTAGTCGACGTGGTCCTCGTGGACGACGGCGTCGTGCCCGCAGGCCGGTCCGTGGGTGTGGGCGTGGCTCTCGGCCTCGCGGTGGTCAGTGATCGTCATCGTGGTTCTCCTGGGTGTGGTGGAAGGCGTCGAGGAAGACGTGAGCGACGTGGTCGTCCGACAGCGAGTAGGCGATCTCTCGTCCACGGCGCTCGGTCGTGACCAGGCGCGCGCTGCGCAGCACCCGGAGGTGCTGCGAGACGAGCGGCTGGGACAGGCCCAAGGCGTCGACGAGTGAGCCGACGGTCTGCTGACCGTCGGTCAGGCGGTGCACGATGGCAGCCCTGACCGGTGACGACAACGCGCCGAACACATCACTCACGCTGCTGTACTCCGCGAGGATGTCTCGGCTGTCACTCATGCAGACAT
>JBEVGQ010000009.1:0-2814 GCA_040511655.1 Aeromicrobium sp.
TACGTCGACTCCGCGATGGACAGCATCCTGGGCGTCATCAAGCCCGGCGACCTGGTGGTCGGCAAGTCGACCGTCCCGGTGGGCACGGCCGAGCGCCTCAGCGCCCGGCTGGAGGCGGCCGAACCCGGGGCCAACCTGTTGTGGAACCCCGAGTTCCTGCGCGAGGGGCACGCGGTCGACGACACGCTGCACCCGGACCGCATCGTGTACGGCGTGAACCCGGACGAGCCGCTCGCCAGCACCGCCGACGTGCTGGACCAGGTGTACGCCGCGATGCTCGCCGCCGAGACCCCGCGGATGGTGACCGACCTCGCCACGGCCCAGCTGGTGAAGGTGGCGGCCAACTCGTTCCTGGCCACGAAGATCTCCTTCATCAACGCGATGGCCGAGTTGTGCGAAGCGGCCGGTGGTGACGTGACGCACCTGGCGGACGCGATCGGCATGGACGCCCGTATCGGTCGGAGCTTCCTCAACGCCGGCCTCGGCTTCGGTGGTGGCTGTCTGCCCAAGGACATCCGCGCCTTCATGGCCCGCGCCGGCGAGCTCGGCGCCGACCAGGCGCTGAGCTTCCTGCGCGAGGTGGATGCCATCAACATGCGTCGACGCGTGCGGATGGTGGACCTGGCGCGCGAGGAGCTCGGTGGGTCGATCGTGGGTCGACGCATCGCCGTCCTCGGCGCGGCCTTCAAGCCGCACAGCGACGACGTCCGGGACTCCCCGGCCCTGAGCGTCTCGGCGCAGATGAAGCTCCAGGGTGCCTCCGTGGTGGTCGCCGACCCCGAGGCGGTGCCCAACGCCCGACGCAAGTGGCCGGACCTCGAGTTCGCGGGCTCGGCCGACGAGGCGCTCGCAGGTGCCGACCTGGTGCTCGTGCTGACCGAGTGGCCGGAGTACACCTCCATCGACCCGGCAGCGGCCAAGGACCTGGTCGCGCACGCGCGTGTCCTCGACGGGCGCAACTGCCTGGACGCCGAGGCCTGGCGTGCGGCCGGGTGGAAGTACCGCGCTCTCGGCCGTCCGGCGTGATCCTTCGTGAGTAGGGCTGCGCGCTATCGCGACGCCCTCGTGCGCGAAGTCCGGGCCGTGCGCGCCGAGAGGAAGGTGGCTCGTCCTCTCGATGACGCCGACCGCTGCAGCGCGTCACCGGCCGACCCGGTGGTGTCGCTCACGAGCTACCCCCCGCGGATCGGCAGGGTGCATCGAACGCTGCGGTCGATCCTGCTGCAGTCCCTCAAGCCCAGTCGGGTCGAGCTGGTGCTCTCCGAGGACGAGTTCCCCGGACGGGTGCTGCCCCCTGAGATCGTGCAGCTCGGTGATCGAGGCGTCCAGGTGCACTGGGTGCAGGGCAACATCCGCAGCTTCAAGAAGCTGGTGCCGGTTCTGGACACGGCGAGCGGTCAGGCAGTCGTCACTGCCGACGACGACATCATCTATCCCGAGGGCTGGCTCCAGACCCTGTGGTCGGCGCATCGGGAGTCTCCCCGCACGATCTGGGGTACCCGTGGCCGTGAGATCCTCATCCGGGACGAGCAGGTTCGTCCCTACAGCGAGTGGCCGTTCGCCACTCGTGCTACGCCGTCGGCACGCCTCCTCCTGACCGGCATGGGCGGGATTCTCTATCCGTCCGGGTCCCTGCCACCCCTGACGAGAGACATGGACGCGGCCATGCGGTTGTGCCCGAACGCGGACGACATCTGGTTCAAGGCGTGCGCGATGAGTGCTGGTGCCGATGTCCGGCAGGTCGCCGACGAGGTCTCCGACTACCCGACCCGGCTCAGGGGCCAGCTGGACAGCCTTCAGGCCAAGAACCTCCACGAGGGAGAGAACGATCGCCAGTTCCGTCGCACGTTCAGCGAGCTCGGGTTGCTCCCCGAGCTCCTTCGAGGGTGAGCCGGTCTTCCAGCCGGAGTCACGACCACCCCGACGACGCCCTCTGTGGGTGTTGGCGGCCGTGTCGCTGGTCACCGTGCTCGTGGTCGTGGCGCTGACCCGTTCCACGTCAGGCCCACCTCCCAGCAGGTGGCGCGCTGATCTCGACGAGCAGTTCGACCTGATCGCACCGACCACCTGGAACGTGGAGGACAACACCTTCGCCTCGAACGAGTCGAGCTACCACCTGGCGCGGAACGTCTCGACTCGGTCCGGGGTGCTGCGGCTCCGGGCCAAGCCGGAGTCGGCGGGTGGTAGGCAGTACACCTCAGGACGACTGAACACCAACGGCAGGTACGCCCTGCCGAACTACTTCCGCGCCGAGGTCAGGGCCAAGGTCCCGTTCGAGCAGGGCCTGTGGGCGGCTCCGCTGTGGTTCCGTCCGACCAACGGTGGCCCCGGCGAGATCGATCTCGTCGAGACCTACGGCAGCGAGGCGGACCACCCGCTCGTGCACCAGAGCATCCACACCGCCTACGGGCCGCGACACCGCGAGGAATCGGTCGCGAGACCGTTCTCGACCTTCACCAGCAAGCCCGCGGGTGGCTGGCACACGTACACGGTCGAGAAGACGCCCGGGCGCATCCGGATGTGGGTCGATGGAAAGCTGTCCTCGGAGTTCACTGCGTCCTCGGTGCCTTGGTTCGACCGGTACTACGAGGCCGGTCGCCGGTGGAACCTGCGCGTCAATCTGCAGGTCGGTGGGAGCTACGGTCTGCCTGACGCGAGCACCAGTTGGTCGAGTGACCACAGCGTCATGCAGCTCGACTACGTGAGGACGTGGGTGCCCGAGTGAGAACCCCGGCATAATCGTTCCGGTCGCGTCGTCCGGCGCGACCTCCGTGGATCCGCAGCTGGGAGCCTTCACGTGTCGGTCGTGCTGAG
>JBEVGQ010000010.1:0-2898 GCA_040511655.1 Aeromicrobium sp.
CTCGTCGACCCCGACGCCGGGGAGATCCGCATCGACGGCCACGACCTCAAGGGCCTGCGCCGCGGCGAGCTCCCGCGCGAGGTGGCCCTCGTGCCCCAGACCGCCTTCATGTTCGACGACACCGTCCGCGGCAACGTCACGCTCGGCGCCGACGTCCCCGACTCGGTGGTCTGGGACGCGCTGCGCACCTCGCAGGCCGACGGCTTCGTCGCGGCGCTCCCCGCGGGCCTCGACACCCGCCTGGGGGAGCGAGGCACGTCGCTCTCCGGCGGCCAGCGCCAGCGGCTCTCGCTGGCCCGCGCGCTGGTGCGCCGGCCGCGGCTGCTGATCCTCGACGACGCCACCTCCGCGGTCGACCCCGAGGTGGAGGCCCGGATCCTGGCCTCGCTGCGCGAGGAGCGCGGGGACGCCGCGGCCTCGCTCCTCGTCGTCGCCTACCGCAAGGCCACGATCTCCCTGGCCGACGAGGTCGTCCACCTCGACGACGGCCGGATCGTCGGACGCGGCACCCACGACGAGCTGCTCGTCACCAGTCCGGCCTACGCCCAGCTGGTCAACGCCTACGAGACCGAGGTCGAGGCTCCCGCCGAGGAGGGCACGCGATGAGCACGACCACCCCCAATCCCACCGCCGGCACGACGATGGACACCGGCGAGGACATCGGCGCGATGGCGACCATCCGGCTCGGGATGAGGTACTCACCCGAGCTGCGCGAGGGCCTCGGCGTCACGCTGCTCCTCGCCGTGCTCGCCTCCTGCGGCCAGATCGTCGTGCCCGTCGCGGTGCAGCAGACCCTCGACAAGGGCCTCGGTGCCGCCGGCGGCCCGCGCCTCGACTACGTCCTCTGGATGGGCGTCGTGGCGGCCCTCGCGATCGCGGTGACCAGCTGGGCGTCGTACGCCATGACGCGCCGGCTGTTCACCACCTCCGAGCGGGGCCTGGCGACGCTGCGCACCAAGGCGTTCCGCCACGTCCACGACCTGCCGCTGCTGACGCAGAACACCGAGCGCCGCGGTGCACTGGTCTCCCGGGTGACCACCGACGTCGACCAGGTCAGCCAGTTCCTGGTCTTCGGCGGCCTGATCTTCGTCGTCAGCATCGGCCAGATGCTGGTCGCGACGGTGCTGATGCTGGTCTACAGCTGGCAGCTCGCCGCGGTCGTGTGGATCGCCTTCGCGCCGCTGTTCATGTCGATCCGGTGGTTCCAGAAGAAGCTGTCGGTCGCCTACACCGTCGTGCGCCACCAGGTGGGCGTGCTGCTCGGCGCGATCTCCGAGCCGGTCGTCGGCGCAGCCGTGGTCCGGTCCAACGGTGTCGAGGACCGCACCCAGGCGCGCATCGACACCGCGATCCAGGACTGGCAGAACGCCTACACCAACGCCCAGAAGTTCACCGTCACCTCGTTCTCGCTCGGCGGCATCTCCGCCGGCCTGGCCAACGCCGGGGTCATCGTCATCGGCGTGTGGCTCGGCTTCACCGGCGACATGACGCCGGGCAAGGTGCTGGCGTTCGCGTTCCTCGTGTCGCTGTTCGTCGGCCCGGTCCAGATGGGCACCCAGATCCTCACCGACGCCCAGAACGCGATCTCGAGCTGGCGCCGCGTGCTCGGCATCCTCGAGACGCCGGCCGACCTGGTCGATCCGGGCCCCGAGGGCGAGGAGCTGCCCCGCGGGCCGATCGACGTGCGGTTCGCCGACGTCACCTTCGCCTACCCCGGTGGCCCGCCGGTGCTGCGCGACGTCGACCTGACGATCGACGCCGGCACCCGGATCGCGATCGTGGGCGAGACCGGATCGGGGAAGTCGACCTTCGCCAAGCTGCTCACCCGCCTGATGGATCCCGTCGACGGCGCCGTCCTCCTCGACGGTGTCGACGTCCGCCGCCTCGACGCGCGCTCGCTGAGGCGCAGCGTGGTGCTGGTGCCGCAGGAGGGCTTCCTCTTCGACGACACCATCGCGGCCAACGTCCGCTACGGCAAGCTCGACGCGACCGAGGACGAGATCCGCGCCTCCGCGACGGAGCTCGGCCTCGACGACTGGCTCTCGGGCCTGCCGCGGGGGCTGCACACGGCCGTCGGGCAGCGCGGTGAGTCGATGTCAGCGGGGGAGCGGCAGCTCGTGGCCCTGCTGCGGGCGCACCTCGCCGACCCCGACCTGCTGGTGCTCGACGAGGCGACGAGCGCGGTCGACCCGGCCCTGGAGATGCAGATCGGCCGGGCGCTGGAGCGGCTGATGCAGTCGCGCACGTCGGTCACGATCGCGCACCGCCTCTCGACGGCCGAGAGCGCCGACGAGGTGATCGTCGTCGACAAGGGCCGGGTCGTGCAGCGCGGGCCGCACGCCGAGCTGGTCCGCCAGGACGGCAGCGTCTACGCCGGGCTGCACGCGAGCTGGATCGCCCAGCACTCGCGCGCCTGAGCGCGGTGCCCGGGCAGGGGTGCCCGAGGATCAGGCGGACAGGACCTGGCTGATGAGCAGGTCGGCGTCGAAGAAGTCGGACTCGGCGCCCGGCGCGACGATCGCGGCCGTGCGGTCGAGGAAGTCGTTGATGTCGGAGGAGCGGGCCAGCAGGACCAGGTGGCCGTCGGGCGAGCTGAGCTCGATGCTGACCATGGCGCGACCGGACAGGCCGATGGCGGGTGCCACGTGGACGTCGCCCTCGCCGGTGGGCTTCTCGGTGCCCCGCATGAGCAGGTCGCGGCCGAACGTCCACACGAGGTTGCCGTCGGCGGTGACGAAGGTCATCGCCACGGCGAACGGGTCGCTGCTGCGGTAGCCGAGGACCGTGTCGATCTCGTGCCGGATGCCGCGGTCGTCCATGCACTCGACCGTGATGTCCAACGCGACGTCGGACAGGGTGTGGCCGCCTCCGGACATGTTCATCGGGTCTCCTAGGTGT
>JBEVGQ010000011.1:0-17697 GCA_040511655.1 Aeromicrobium sp.
TCGCGTCAGGTGGCGCGGCCGGCGCCTACAACAAGGTCGAGAACGCCGGCATCAAGGTCTTCTCCGAGGACGCCGGCTCGCCCGGGTTCAGCAGCGACCCGGCCAAGTACCGCCCGTACAACCGGCTGATCAATCTCAAGACCGTCGCCAAGGAGGCCAAGCGCGGCAAGGTCAAGCGGTCCTACCTCCCGTTCACGCCCGCAGGCACGGCGCCGAAGGCGGGCACCGGCAAGCCGGCCCAGGCCGCGACGGTCCGCTTCTCGAACTCGACGTCGACCTCCTGGAAGCTCGACGGCGAGCAGTGGGTGCGTACCAACGGGCACGCCGCCCCGGGCAAGGACTTCAAGGCCGACACGATGATCGTGGTGTTCGCCCGCGTCGGCGACGCCGGCTACACCGACCCCGCCGGCAACCCCGTGCCCGAGACGGTGTTCAAGGGCGAGGGCGAGGCGATGGTGTTCCACGGCGGCCAGGTCGACACGGTGACCTGGAAGAAGCCGAGCCTCAACAAGGCGCTGACGTTCACCGCGAGCGACGGATCGGACTACACGATCGACCCGGGCAAGGTCTTCATCGAGCTGGTGCCCAAGGGCGCCGGATCGGTGACGCTCGGCTGACCGAGGGTCGGGCGACCCTCAGGCCACGGGCTCGTCGAACGTCGGCATGAGGCGCAGGCCGGCGAGCAGCGCGCCGATCGTGGCCTGCACCTCGTCGCTGGCCGCATCGGGGTCCTCGGCGTCCGACACGTACTCCGAGGCCGAGCGGATCGCACCGTAGAAGACGGCCGTGAAGGCCTCGCCGAGCTGGTCGGCGCCGCTGCCGAGGTCGGCCAAGAGCTCTTCGACGATGCCCTGGACGATGCCGTACGACGATGCCTTCTCGGCCTCCTGCCAGCGCTCGTGGCCGAGGGCGACGGGCCCTTCCTGCATGCAGATGCGGCGGAACTCGGGCTGACGGCAGACCTCGAGGAACTTCTCCAGGCCGGTCTGCGCGCGCTCCCAGGGGTCCTTGGACGTGTTGATCGCCCGACTGATCTCGGTGGTGGTCTCATCCTGCACGCGCAGGAAGACGTTCTCGAACAGGGCCAGCTTGCTCGGGAAGTGGTGGTAGAGCGCGCCCTTGGTCACGCGAGCGGCGGCCACGACCTCGTCGAGGGACGTCCCGGCGTACCCGTGATCGGTGAATAGCTTCGTGGCACTGTCGAGCAGAGCGCGCTTGGTGCTGGACGAGTAGTCCTGGCGACGCGAGGTCTTGGTGGTCTTGCGGGCGGTGCGCAGGACGTTCTTGGTCACGCGTGCGGGGTGGGACATGGGCTCAAGTCTACGGTGACGGCGATCTCGTGCGCCGAATCACATACCAGGGGTTTGCCATGGGTCGGTCCGGACAACATACTGAGAGTACGTACCGAGGGTATGTCACCTCGCACCGACCGGCGGACCAGAAAGGAGCACACCATGACCTGGGATGCTTACCACCGTCGCAAGACCGTTCTTCGCGAGATGCTCGCGGTCGCCGACCGGCGCCCCGACGTGACCCTCGCCGAGCTGCTCGACACCCTGCCCGACGCCCGCGAGGCGTTCCCGACCGAGACGGACGCGCTCTACGACCTGCAGATGGCGTGGTTCCAGCGGCTCAGCGGCCAGATGGACCGTCTGCTGGCCGACGAGTCGGAGTCGCCCGAGCTCGTGCCGGTGACGGCATGGGTCAGCGCCGCGGCCGACATGCCCGGTGCACGGGCCCTGCTCGACGCCCACCGCGACGCCCCGGCCCTGCGCAAGGCCGTCGCCAAGGAGCTGGCCTACCTCGCGATGTCCGCTGGAGTGCCGGCCACCAGTCCTGATGTGACGAGCCACGGCCGTCGCATCCAGGAGTCGGCACGCGACGAGCTGGCGGCCTTCCCGCCCAAGCCCGTCGACGAGGCACCCCGCCCGGGCATCATCGCCCGGCTGCGCAGCGCCATCGCCGCCTGACGCGGCAGCGCCCCGATCGTCCCCGCCCGGCACTGCTCCCTCCCTCCCGTGTGCCGGGCGGGGATTCGCGCGTCCTGGGGGGCTCGGCCTGGGGTGGCTTGGCGCAGCGCCCTAGCGCTGCTGCGCGGCCAGGCCCGTGATCTGCTCGCCGATCTCGGCGTCGATCGACTGACGGAACTCGCTGCGGAACACGCCCAGCGTGACCTGGCTCGCGATCGGCAGCAGGCCGTCGACCAGCGACAGGATGCGGTCCCAGTCGTCCTCGGGGAAGCCGGCGTCGATGAACGGCTGGATCAGCTCGCTGACGACGTCGCGCACGAAGGTGTCGGTGATGGCGCGCAGGTGCTGCTGCAGCGTCGGGAACATCCCGATGACGGTCGCCGGAGCGAGGCCCATCGTCACGGCGGCGGCACCGGCCCGCACCACGGCGGGCTCGACGAGCCGCACGCGGTCGTCGTCGAGCACCTCGACCAGCCCGCGCTCGACGAGCGCCTCGATCAGGGACGCGTCGCGGGCCACCCCGGCCAGCGCGGCGAGGTCGTCGCGGCTCATGATCTCGGCCTCGTGCTCCTCGGGCAGGTCGAGGATCGTCATCAGGTCGAGCGTGTGGCCCGCGGCGCCCTGAGGTGTGCTCTGCACAGCCTTCTCGATCGCGGCGAGCGTGAAGCCGCGCTCGAGCAGCTGGCGGATGAGCTGCAGCCGCTGCAGGTGCTCGCGGTTGTAGTAGCCCGTGCGCCCCACGAGCCGAGGCGCGTCGATGAGACCGCGGCCTGCGTAGGCCCGCACGTTGCGCACCGTCATCTGTGCCCGGGACGCGAGCTCGTCGACGGTGTACTCCTCGTCGAGGGCGGACGTTTCGGCGGGCATGGACGAATCATAGGCCGCCTGCAGGTTCCCGCCCCGCGAACCACCACGGCGGGGGCATGATGGGAAGCATGGAGGAGCTGAGCGGCCGCCTGCTGGTGGCCACCCCGGTGATCGAGTCGGGCCCGTTCCTGCACAGCGTCGTGTTCGTGCTCGACCACGATGCCGACGGGACGCTCGGCGTCATCGTCAACCGGCCGTTGCCGTCCGACGTCGAGGACGTCCTGCCGGACTGGACAGAGCTCGTGAACGCGCCCGGCTGCCTGTTCGACGGCGGCCCCGTCGGCGTCGACTCCGCCCTGGCCCTGGGGCTGGTCGCCGACCCTGCGGGCGGCAGCGCGCCTCCGCCCGGCTGGCGCCACATGACCGGACGGGTCGGCCTGGTCGACCTCGACGGCCCCGTGCCCGCGGGTCGCGGCCTCGTCGGTCTGCGAGTCTTCGCGGGGTACGCCGGGTGGGGCCCGGGACAGCTGGCCGGCGAGCTCGACGAGGGGGCGTGGCTGGTCGCCGACGCGCTCGACAGCGATCTCATCTCGCCTCGTCCCGAGCAGCTGTGGCGCGAGGTGCTGCGACGCCAGGCCGGCGACGTCAGGTTCTGGACGACGTTCCCCGACGACCCCTCGGCCAACTAGGAGGGACGGCTCCGGGTCGTTAGACTTCCGACGTGGCTTTCTTCCAGCGTGGTTCGCAGACGGCTCTCGACGAGCGCACCGACGAGCGTGTCGACCAGCGCACCGAGGAGGGCGATCACGAGAAGTTCTCGCACTACGTCCCCAAGGACGAGCTGACCGAGGCCATGGTCATGGGGACGCCCGTCATCGCCCTGTGCGGCAAGGTCTGGACGCCCAGCCGCGATCCCCAGCGGTTCCCGGTCTGCCCCGAGTGCAAGGACATCTGGGAGAGCATGGACAAGGGCGACGAGGGGGACGGCTCGGGTGACGCGTAGCCAGCACCTCCGGGTCTGGCAGCAAGAGGCGTTCGACCTCTACCAGCGCAAGCAGCCGAGTGACTTCCTGACTGTCGCCACGCCCGGCGCCGGCAAGACGACCTTCGCGCTGACGATCGCTGCCGACCTGCTCGCCCGCGGTGTGGTCGAGCGCATCGTCATCGTCACGCCGACCGACCACCTCAAGACCCAGTGGGCCCTCGCGGCGGCCGGCATCGGCATCGCGATCGACCCGACGCTGCCCAGCCGCGGCGTGCTGGGGTCGGGGTTCCAGGGCTTCGCCGTCACCTACGCGGGCATCGCGGTCAACCCCAACGCCTACCGCAACCGCATCGAGCACCGCGCGACGATGGTCATCATGGACGAGGTCCACCACGCCGGCGACGCCCTCACCTGGGGCGACGGCGTGCAGGAGGCCTGCGAGCCCGCCGTGCGTCGGCTCGCGCTGACGGGCACGCCGTTCCGCTCCGACGACAACCCCATCCCGTTCGTCACCTACGCGCCGCAGACCGACGGCTCGAAGGTCAGCATCGCCGACTACTCGTACGGCTACGGCCACGCGCTCAAGGACGGCGTCGTACGGCCGGTGCTGTTCATGGCCTACTCGGGTCAGATGCACTGGCGCACACGGGCCGGCGACGAGGTCGCCGCACGGCTCGGCGAGCCCCTCGACCGCGCGGCCACGGCGCAGGCGCTGCGCACCGCGCTCGACCCCAACGGCTCGTGGATCCCCGAGGTGCTCACGGCGGCCAACACGCGTCTGGGCGAGGTCCGCCGCCACGTTCCGGACGCCGGCGGGCTCGTGATCGCCAGCGACCAGGACAGCGCCCGCGCCTACGCCGGCGTGCTGGCCGAGATCACCGGCACCACGCCCACCGTGGTGCTCTCCGACGAGGCGGGCAGCAGCGCGAAGATCGCCGAGTTCTCGGCGGGCATGGACCCGTGGATGGTCGCGGTCCGCATGGTCAGCGAGGGCGTCGACATCCCGCGCCTGTCGGTCGGCGTCTACGCCACCACGACGTCCACGCCGCTGTACTTCGCGCAGGCCGTCGGCCGCTTCGTCCGGGCCCGCCGCAAGGGCGAGACGGCGTCCATCTTCGTGCCGAGCGTGCCCCGGCTGCTGGCGCTGGCCTCCGACCTCGAGACCCAGCGTGACCACGTCGTCGGCCGGCCCGTCAAGGACGAGGACGACCTGTTCGCCGCCGAGGCCGAGCTGATCGCCAAGGCGCAGGAAGACCAGGGGGCGTCCGAGAACCTGCTGGGCGAGTACCGGGCGCTGGCCAGCGACGCCGACTTCGACCGCCTGGTCTACGACGGCGGCGAGTTCGGCTACGACTCGCTGTCCGACGACGAGGGTGAGCTCGACTTCCTCGGCATCCCCGGCCTGCTCGACCCGAGCCAGGTCGCCGAGCTGCTGCGCACGTCGCGGGCCAAGCGCGCCCGCGACAAGGCCAGCGCGACGCCCGCCTCGGACGAGCCCGCTGCCGACGTCGCCTTCGAGAAGCGCGGCGAGCTGCGGCGCGAGCTGCAGGCCCTCGTGGGGGCGTGGCACCACCGCACGGGTGCTCCGCACGGCGTCACCCACAGCCGGTTGCGCGCGCAGTGCGGCGGGCCGGCGGCGGCGCAGGCCTCGACCGAGCAGCTGCAGGCACGCATCGACGCCATCCGCACCTGGGCCCTCAAGGCGTCCGGCTAGCCGACCCTCCGCCCGGGGAGGTGGATCTGCCACCGTCTGGGACGATTCGGCGGCTCTTGCGGTGGAGAGATCACCGCTCGGCGGGTACCCCGGGCTAGGCTCCGAGCCGTGACTTCTTCGATGGCCCTGCGCACCCGTGTCTTCGGACGTCTGCTCAAGCTGACCGAGACCGGCATCGAGGAGGTCGCCGACCTCCCGGCCCACCGCGCCAAGCGTGCGAGGCTGCAGCGGTCGGCCATCGGAGGCCTGATCTTCGGCCGACCCGACCCGTCGGCATCCGTCGATGAGATCGTGCTCGGTACGGGGCAGCGGGCCTTGGTGCACCGGCCGAAGGGCGCGATCGGGCCGCTGCCGTGCGTGGTGAACTTCCACGGCGGCGGATGGGTGCAGGGCAACCCGGAGCAGTCGGCCTGGCTCGCCAGCCGCATCGCGGTGCGCAACCGGGTCGTCGTGGTGTCGCCGGCCTACCGACTCGCTCCGGAGGAGCCGTTCCCGGCCGGGGTCGACGACGCGCGCGACAGCCTCGCCTGGGTCGTCGAGCACGCGGACGAGCTCGGCATCGCTCCCGAGCGGCTGGCCGTCATGGGAGACAGCGCCGGTGGAAACCTCGCTGCCGTCGTGTCGCTGCTGGCCCGTGATGCCGGGGGGCCGTCGATCCGCGCACAGGTGCTGATCTATCCCGGCGTCGAGATGTACGACCGCTGGCCGTCCGAGGACCGCAACGCCGACGCCCCGGTGCTGACGTCGGCCAACATGCGGGCCTTCGCGCGGCTGTACCTCGGCGGTGCCTACGGCACCGAGGACTTCCGGGCGTCGCCGATCCGGGCGTCCTCGCACGCCGACCTGCCGAAGGCCTTCATCCTGACCGCCGAGGCCGACCCTCTGCTCGACAACGGCAGCCGCTACCGCGACGCCCTCGTCGAGGCGGGCGTCCCGGTGCGCTACGTCGAGTACGACGGCGCGATCCACGGCTTCATGAGCCTGCCGGGCGTCGTCCCGGTGTCGGGCCGGGCGCTCGACGACATCGTCGACTTCCTGCGCGAGGTGCTCTGAGCCGACCGGCGCGAACCATTGTGACAGCGACGCTGTCACGATAGTGTCCGGGCATGAGGCGAGACCACTGGCAGCAGAAGATCGCGCGACTCGACCCCGAGACCGAGTACGAGCAGATTGCCCGCATCACGGCGATGCACGAGTTCCCGTGGGACTCCCAGCAGGCCCTGAGCTTCGCCCTGTTCCGCACGTACGCCGTGCCGACGATCGGGCGGCTGCTGCACGACACGGGTGAGTTCACCGGCTCGGTGCAGAAGCGCCACGACGACACCGTGATCATCCTCGAGACGATTGCCGAGAAGGGCCTGGAGTCGTCCGAGGGGCGCGCCGGCGTGCGGCGCATGAACCAGATGCACGGCCGCTACGACATCTCGAACGACGACATGCGCTACGTGCTGGCGACGTTCGTCGTGACGCCCGTCCGGTGGATCGAGCGCTACGGCTGGCGGTCCCTGACGGGCGCGGAGCGCACTGCGGCAGTGCGCTACTACCAGCGACTCGGCCGGCTCATGGGCATCTCGGACGTCCCCGCCGACTACCAGGGGTTCTCCGACCTGATGGACGCCTACGAGCGTGAGACGTACGTCTTCGACGTCAAGGCGCGGGCCGTCGCCGACTCGACGCTCGACCTGTTCGTCACCTTCTACCCACGGCCGCTGCGACGGGCTATGCGACGTTTCGCGATCGCCCTGCTCGACGACCACCTGCGCGAGACGTTCGGCTATCCCCGTCCGTCGCGGGCGATGACGGCGCTGGCGCACGGCTCGCTGGTGGCCCGCGGCCGGCTCGTGCGCCTGCTGCCGCCGCGGCGGCGACCGTCCCGGCTGAGCGACACCCATCGCGTCCGCTCGTACCCGGGCGGGTTCTTGGTCGAGCACCTCGGGACGTTCCCTGACGAGCCGGCAGAGCCGGCCGAGCATGCTGCGGGGAAGGGAATCGCGCGCTGACGCGTTGACCTCGTGGTGAGGCTCTCCGTTCTTGATCTCGTCCCCGTCCGTACCGACCAGACGACGAGCGACGCCGTCGCGTCGTCGATCGCGCTGGCGCAGGTTGCCGACCGTGTCGGATTCACCCGCTTCTGGGTCGCCGAGCACCACAACATGCCGGCGGTCGCGGCGACGTCCCCGCCGGTGCTGATCGGCATCCTCGGCGCGCACACCGATCGCATCCGCCTGGGTTCCGGCGGCGTGATGCTGCCCAACCACGCGCCCCTGGCGGTGGCCGAGCAGTTCGCGCTGCTCGAGGCCGCGACGCCGGGTCGCGTCGACCTCGGCATCGGCCGGGCACCCGGCTCCGACCCCGTGACGTCGATGGCGTTACGGGGTGCGGCTGGCCGCGACGACACCGACATCGAGAACTTCCCTCAGTACCTCGACGACGTCGTGGCCCTGATGGGCGCCGAGGGCGTGCGCGTCGCCGTCCCGCGTCAGGAGTACGTCCTGAAGGCCACGCCGGCCGCGGCCTCGGAGCCGCGCATGTGGCTGCTGGGGTCGTCGATGTACTCGGCGCACCTGGCCGCGGCGAAGGGCCTGCCCTACGTCTTCGCCCACCACTTCTCCGGCCACGGCACGGCCGAGGCGCTCGAGGTGTACCGCTCGGAGTTCCGTCCCAGTGACCTGGCGCCCGAGCCCGTCACGTTCCTGACGGTCAACGCGGCGGTCGCCGACACCGACGACGAGGCGCGGGCGCTCGCGCTGCCGAACATGCAGATGATGGCGCAGCTGCGCACGGGTCAGCCGCTCACGGCACTCCCGATGGTCGAGGACGCCCAGGCCAAGCCCACCCATCCGCAGCTGCAGGCGATCATCGACGACGGTTACGCGCGCGCCGTGGTCGGCACACCGGCCGACGCCGCCGACCAGCTGCGCCGCTTGGCCGACCAGTTCGGTGTGGACGAGGTGATGGTCAACCCGGTCGCCTCGGCGCGCCAGGGCACCGATCCGCGCACCGCCCCGGGACGCGAACGCACGCTCGAGCTGCTGGCCAAGGAGCTGTTGGCGTAGCGCTCGTCGACATCACGGTGCTGAGCCGAGTCGTCGACGTCCTGTCGACGACTGTTCACCCGGACGTGGACGTACGGACGGCGGGTGCCGACATGTTCTGACCATGTCTCATGCCTCCCCCCAGCCGCGTGCGTCGCGGCTCTCGCTGGTCGTCCGCTCGGTGAGCCGTCCGGCCCTCGTCGGCATCGTCGCCGGGGCCCTCGCGGCCGCCATCGTGCCCGTCACGCAGGCGTCCGCCGACGACGGCGGCACGAAGAGCTTCCACCGCACCGCCACGTACCCGGTCTACAAGAACCTGCCCAAGGACGTCAGCGCCTCGTCCGAGACCGTCGCCGAGATCTCCGACGTCTCGAAGGACGGCAAGACGCTGGTCTACACCGACGCGCTCGGCAAGCGGATCGGGTTCCTCGACATCAGCGACCCGAAGGCGCCGGAGGGTGCCGGCAGCCTCTCGCTGGCCCAGCTCGGCGACACCGACGACCAGCCCACCTCGGTGGCCGTGGTCGGCACCTACGTCCTCGTGGTGGTCGACACCAGTGCGAGCTTCACCGAGCCTTCCGGACGTCTCGACGTCGTGCGCCTGGCCGACTCCAAGCGCGTCGCCAGCATCCCGCTGGACGGCCAGCCCGACTCGATCGACGTCAGCCCCGACGAGAAGTACGTCGCGATCGCGATGGAGAACCAGCGCAACGAGGAGCTCGCGCCGGCGGGCAAGCAGAAGGGCGACCTGCCGCAGCTGCCGGCCGGCTTCGTGCAGGTCGTCGACCTGCAGGGCGCGCCCACCACCTGGACGCCGAGCAGGATCGACCTGGTCAACCCCGACGGCACCGCGCTGCCGTCGTTCATCGACGCCAAGATCGTCGAACCGACCGATCCCGAGCCCGAGTATGTCTCGATCAACGGCAAGAACAAGCTGGCCCTGACGCTGCAGGAGAACAACGGCATCGTCGTGATCGACCTGGCCACCCGCGCGATCGAGAAGGTCTTCTCGGCCGGCTCGGTCACCGCCACCGGGTTCGACACCAAGAAGGACGGCAAGATCTCGTTGACGGACTCGCTCACCGACGTCGTCCGCGAGCCCGACGCGATCGGCTGGGTCGACGACACGCACGTCGCGACCGCCAACGAGGGCGACTGGAAGGGCGGAACGCGCGGCTGGTCGGTGTTCAGCACCGTCGACGGCAGCGTGACCTGGGACGCCGGCAACAGCTTCGAGAAGCTCGCCGTCAAGCACGGCCTCTACAACGACGACCGGGCGGCCAAGAAGGGCCCGGAGGCCGAGGGCCTGGCGATCGCCACGGTCGGCGGCACGAAGTACGCCTTCGTCGGCTCCGAGCGCAGCAACTTCGTCGCGGCGTACGACATCAGCAACCCGTCGGCACCCGTGTTCAAGCAGCTGCTGCCGGCCACCAACGGTCCCGAGGGCATCCTGCCGATCCCCGGACGCAACCTGCTCGCGGTGTCGAGCGAGACGGACGTCCCCGCCAGCAACGTCCGTGCCAGCGTGAGCCTGTACGAGCTGGGCGACGGGCCGGACACCTTCCCGTCCATCGTGTCGGACGACGTCGACGGCAACCCTGTCGGCTGGAGCGCCCTGGGCGCGCTCAGCGCCAAGCCGGGCGACGCGGGCACGATCTACGCGGCCGCCGACACCGTGCTGAAGCCCGGGCAGATCTTCACGGTCGACGTCACGAGGAAGCCGGCGCGCATCACGTCTGCACTCACCGTCACGAAGGGCGGTACAGGGGCCAACCTCGACATCGAGGGCTTGTTCGCCCGTCCCCAGGGCGGGTTCTGGCTCGCCAACGAAGGTGCGACGGGCGCCGAGAACGTGCTGCACCGCACCGACGCCTCCGGCGCGATCCAGGAGACCGTGCAGCTGCCGACGTCCATCACCGATCACGTCAAGAACTGGGGGCTCGAGGGCGTCACGGCGACCAACGACGCGCGCGGTGAGCACGTGTTCGTGGCGCTGCAGCGTCAGCTGTGGACCGATGTCAGCGACCAGACCGAGACGGTCGACGGCGACAACATCGTGCGGATCGGTCGCTACGACGTGGCCGACAAGACGTGGCACTGGTTCGGCTACGAGCTCGACAGCCCCAAGCGCGACGGCAGCGACTGGGTCGGGCTGTCCGAGATCACGGCGGTCGACGGCGACACGTTCGCGGTCGTCGAGCGCGACAAGCTGAACGGGCCCAACGCCCGCAACAAGCGCATCTACACCGTCGACATGCCGGCGACCGATCCCACGGGCGACGAGCTGCCGATCCTGACCAAGAAGCTCGCGCTCGACGTGCTGCCGGCGCTGCGCGCCACGAACGGCTGGACGCAGGAGAAGCTCGAGGGCTTCACGATCGCCGCCGACGGCGCGCTGTACGGCGTCACCGACAACGACGGGCTCAAGGACGCGACCGGCGAGACGGTCTTCATGCGGCTCGGCCGGGCCACCGACGTCTTCGCCGGCAGCCTGCGCAGCACCGTGAAGCTGTCGCTGCCGTCGGCCGCGACGGCCTACGGCGAGAAGCCGACCGTTGCGGTCACGGTGACGGGCGGCGCCGGTGTGGTGCCCTCGGGCACCGTGCGCGTCAAGGACGGTGGCACGGTCGTCGGCCAGGGGGCCGTGGACGGCGGATCGGCGCAGGTCACGCTCAGCGGTCTGCGGGTCGGCACCCGGCGGCTGGTCGCCGAGTACGCGGGCGACGCCCGCGCCGGTGCGGGCACGAGCGAGCCGGTCACGCTGACGGTGGCCAAGGGCGGCACCTCGACGTCGCTGTCGATCGTCAAGACGTCGGCGCGCAAGGGTCAGAAGGTGACGGCGAAGGTCCGCGTCGTGGGCGAGGGCTTCGTGCCGTCGGGGCGCGTGCAGATCAGGGACGGCTCCCGCGTGGTCAAGACGTTCCACGTCAGCGGCACGACCCGGTCGGTGACGGTCAGGCTGACGAAGACGGGCCGGCGCACCCTGAAGGCGTACTACCTCGGCTCGGACGTGGCGGCTCCGTCGACGTCCCGGGTCGACACGGTGCGGGTGCGCCGGTAGTGCGTGCCTCCCGACAGGTGACGGACGACTGACGACGACTACCGTCGAGCCATGATCGTGAGGCCTCCTGGCACCGCTCGCGGGATCGTCCTGTTCGGTCCTGGTGCCGGCGGTGACCCCGCCCGATACGTAGCGCTCATCGACGCCGCCGCGGCCGCGGGATTCGTCGTCGCGGCACCGATCCACGAACGCTTCGACGCCAGGGTCGTGACCGACGAGCAGATGCGCCAACGCGCCGTCGGACTGGCTGGATCGCTTCGCGAGATCGATCGGGACGACCTGCCCGTCATCGCCGCCGGGCACTCCGTCGGAGGATGGGCAGCGCTGTGCCTGGCCGGCGCGCAACCGTGGAGCCGCGATCGTCAGCCGATCACCGTGCCCGTCGAGCCGCGCGTGGCGAGGGTCGTCGTCCTGGCGCCGACCCTCGGATGGTTCCAGGCGCCGGCAGCGCTCGACGACCTCCGCGTCCCGGTCGTCGTGCTCACAGGAGCGGTCGACACCGTCACACCGCCGACCACCGCAGAGATCCTTCGCGCTGCCCCGGCTGACGTCCGCGTGCACACGTACGCGGGGGTCGGGCATCTCGACTTCCTCAGCGCCCGTCCACCGTCCGTCGCGCCCACCCCCGGCCTCGACCACGAGTCGTTCATCGAGTCACTGGCCGCGGACTTCGTCGAGGCCATCGGCTAGGCGTGCGGGAGATGCGCCCCTGGCCCGCCGGGTCAGAACCAGGTGCTGAGGAACGGCTCGACGGGGGAGCGGAACATCTCGTCGAGCCGTTCGGCGTCTCCGGACACCGAGCCCGCCGCCGTCAACGTGCGGGCGCTGACACCGCCCAGCAGCAGCGATCCGAGCGCGTTGACGGTGACCGTGGCGTCGGGTGCGTCGTCGGTGACGGTGACGGTCGCGCTTCCCGTGGCGTCCACCTCGAGCGCGAACGTGCCGGCGGCGAAGCCCAGCGGATCGTCGACGCGGACGACGATCCGTCCCGGCTTCTGGTAGCTGCGCGCCGTGAGCGCTGCGGGGACGTCGAGCACGCGCACCCACAGATGGTCGAGCTCGTCGACGTGCACGGCACGGAAGTCGTCGATCATCCAGCGCAGCGGCTCGTCGACCGGCCGCAGGTGGGCCGTGACGGTCGAGACGAGGTCCATCTCGAGCAGGTAGCGCCACAAGCCCGCGTAGGCGTCGGTCGTCGCGGCGACCAGCGTGTGCAGCTTGAGCGTGTGATCGGTGAAGTCGGCCTCGTCCTCGACGAGCTGGTAGACCGCGAACCCCTGGGCCGCCCCATCCGCGTCGTCGTAGCGGACGAGCCGCAGGTTCTTGGCGTTGTCGTCGCCGATGCCGAGGCCGATCTGCCGCAACCAGAAGTTGCTCGTGGCGGCGTAGCCGACGTCGCCGGGACGTGCCGTGCGGACCCGCTCGACGATCGGATGGCCCTGGTCGCGCAGCTGCTCGGGCGTGACGTGGTGGAGGCGACCCTCCGCCTCAGGTCCCGTCCAGCGCACACGGCGCGTCGAGATGGTCAGGTTGCGGGCGAGCGCCGCGGGGGAGAAGCCGAAGCGCCCGTAGATCGTGGACTCCGAGACGGTGAGCATCGCGGTGGACAGCCCCAACGCAGCAGCCGTGCGCAGCTCGGCCTCGATCAGGGCGCGGGCGATGCCGCGGCGGCGATGCGTCTGCGAGACCGTGACGCCGCTGATGGCCCACGACGTCGTCGTGCGTCCGCCGGGCGTGGTCAGCTCGGCGGGCCAGCAGTGCGTGGAGGCGACCGGCTCGGCGGGAACGGCGGACGTCGGGTCGTAGACGCCGACCAGACGGTCGTCCTGCAGGTGGGCACGGTGTGCCTCGGTCTGCTCGGCCGGCGCGGCGGGTCCGAGGAAGCCGCGGGTGACGGCGTCGGACCAGGCGGTGTGATCGGCCGCGTCGCTCGTGTCGACGACGCGCAGGACGAGGCCCTGCTCGGCGAGGTGTGCGCGTGAGGTCTCGTCGATGGGGAGGTCGAGGTGGGATGAGGTCACCGAACCAATCTACGACGACCTCACTCGGCCAGCGTGACGCCTGCCTGCGCCCACTCCTGGCGGACGGGCTCGAGCCCGTCGGGCGAGACCGCCGCCGTCAGCCCCTCGAGCACCCGCACCGCGAAGCCCTCACGGGCCCCGTCGAGGGCGGTCGCGCGGACGCAGTGGTCGGTGGCGATGCCGCACACGTCGATCGCGTCGATGCCGTGCCGGCGCAACCAGTCGGCCAGGCCCGTGCCCTCGGCCGAGGAGCCCTCGAAGCCGGAGTAGGCGGCCTCGTACTCGCCCTTGAAGAACGTCTCGTCGAACAGGCCCGGCGCAAGAGGTGCGCGCAGCTGCTCGCCCTCGGTGCCGACGACGCAGTGGCGAGGCCAGGAGTCGACGAAGTCGGGTGTCTCGGAGAAGTGCGTGCCGGGGTCGATGTGGTGGTCGCGGGTCGCGACGACGGTGTCGTACGTGCCGGACGCGATGAGCGCGGCGACGTCCTCGGCGACCTTGGTGCCCCCGACGACGGCCAGCGAGCCACCCTCGCAGAAGTCGTTCTGGACGTCGACGACGACGAGTGCGGTGGTCATGAGGTCTCCTGCTCGTAGATCGTGTCGAGGACCGGGTCGCCCTTCGACAGCTGGCGCGCGGCCGCCGGGAGCTCGCGCAGCGCCGACTGCAGGCGGTCGCGGGCCGCCTCGAGCGGCTCGTCGTGCACGCGCTCGCCGCCCCGCACCAGCTCGACCAGCAGCGGCCGGTCGTCCCCGTCGTGCCGGGGCGCGGCACCGATGCCGAGCACCTCGGCCTGGGCGCGGCCCGACGCGTCGAGGCGGCGCAGGGCGTGCTTGCGTCCGCCCACCGACACCTTGTCCTGGCTCTTCTTGGCGACCGGCACCATCTCGTCGTCGTCGCCGGCGCGCGACACCAGCTTGTAGACGAAACCGCTGGTCGGGACGCCCGAGCCGGTCACCAGCGAGGTGCCGACGCCGTAGCCGTCGACCGGCGCGACGGCGAGCGCGGCGATGGCGTGCTCGTCGAGGTCGCTCGTGACGGTGATGCGGGTCGACGTCGCCCCGAGGTCGTCGAGCTGCTTGCGCACCGTGTGGGCGAGCGAGACGAGGTCTCCGGAGTCGAGGCGGACGCCGCCGAGCTCGGCCCCGGCAAGGCCCACGGCGGTGCGGATGGCCTCAGGGATGTCGTACGTGTCGACCAGCAGCGTGGTGCCGGGCCCGAGCGAGGCGATCTGGGCCTCGAAGGCCTGCTGCTCGGTGTCGTGCAGCAGCGTGAACGAGTGGGCGCTGGTGCCGGTCGTGGGGATGCCGTAGGTGCGGCCGGCCTCGAGGTTGGAGGTGGCGGAGAACCCGGCGACGTAGGCGGCGCGGGCTGCGGCGACGGCCGACGCCTCGTGGGTGCGCCGCGAGCCCATCTCGATGCACGGGCGACCTGCCGCGGCGGTGACCATCCGCGAGGCGGCCGTCGCGATGGCGGAGTCGTGGTTGAGCACCGACAGCAGAAGCGTCTCGAGCACGACGCACTCGGCGAACGTCCCCTCCACGACCATGACGGGCGACTGAGGGAAGTAGACCTCGCCGTCGGGGTAGCCCCAGATGGAGCCCGAGAACCGATAGTCGGCGAGCCAGTCGAGCGTGTCGGTGTCGACGACGTGCTCGTCGCGCAGCCAGCGCAGCTCGTCGGCACCGAACCGGAAGTCGGCGAGGGCGTCGAGTGCACGTCCGACGCCGGCGACGACGCCGTAGCGGCGGCCGCCCGACAGGCGGCGGGCGAACAGCTCGAACACCGAGTGGCGGTCGGCGGTGCCGTCGCGCAGCGTCGCCTGCAGCATCGTCAGCTCGTATCGGTCGGTCAGCAGAGCGGTGCTGCGCGGAGCGGTCACCCGTTCAGCCTAGGACAGGATCGTGGGGGTGGCGCGGGCGTTGGCCGCGTCGGGCACCTGGGTCACAATGGGACCGTGAGCACCACGTCCCCCGTCGAGATCGCCGAGCCCGACGTCGACCACGTCGTCGAGCTCGAGGACCCGTGGGTCACGATCGTCTGGAACGACCCCGTCAACCTCATGTCGTACGTCGCCTACGTGTTCCGCACGTACTTCGGCTTCACCGACGAGAAGGCGCACGAGCTGATGCTCGAGGTGCACCACGACGGCAAGACCGTGGTGTCCAGCGGGCGGCGCGAGCAGATGGAGCGGCACGTGCAGGCCATGCACGAGTACGGGCTGTGGGCCACCCTCGAGCGGCAGGACGCTTGATGCGACCTTTCAAGAAGCGACGACGCGGCGGCATCTCGGCGACGTTCGAGATCGGCGAGGCGCACCTGCTGGCCAACCTGGCCGGGCAGGTCGTCGAGCTGCTGCGCGACCGCAACGGAGCCGAGGAGTCCCACGCCGATCCGCTGGCCGCTCAGCTGGGCATGGGCGGGCCGTCGCTGCCGCCCGACGACCCGGTGCTGCAGCGACTGCTGCCCGACGCCTACCGCGACGATCCCGACGATGCCGGTGAGTTCCGCCGGTTCACCGAGCGCTCGCTCACGTCCGCCAAGGTCGCCAACGCCGAGACGCTGATCGGGTCGCTGGTCGACGGCGGGCTCACCTTCGGCCAGCTGCCCGACGAGCTCGACGACGGCGACCGGGTCGAGGTCGAGCTCGACGGCGCCGAGGTGCAGGCGTGGCTCAAGGCGCTCACCGACGTCCGCCTGTCGTTGGCGGTGCGCCTCGGCATCGAGACCGACGACGACGCCGAGCAGGTCTCGCAGTCCGACGACGACGCGACCGCCGCGATGTCCGACATCTTCGAGTGGCTCGGCTACGTCCAGGAGACCTTGGTCGCCGCCCTCGACTGAGCCCGTTGCCGGAACACCACGGCCTCGTGGTGTTCGGCGGCAGGCCGTCTCGCGAGACGGCCGGCGCGGCGAGCGTCGTCGTGCAGCCGATAAACTCGCGGCGTGCTGACCATCGACCGGGCCACGCATGACGCGATCATCGCCCATGCCCGCCGTGACCATCCCGACGAGGCGTGCGGAGTCGTCGCCGGGCCCGCCGGCTCCGACCGTCCGGCCCGTCACGTCCCGATGCTGAACGCCGCGATGTCGCCCACGTTCTACGAGTTCGACTCCGGCGACCTGCTGAGGCTCTACCGCGAGATGGACGACAACGACGAGGACCCGGTCGTCATCTACCACTCGCACACCGCCACCGAGGCCTATCCGTCGCGCACCGACGTCAACCTGGCCGGCGAGCCCGGGGCCCACTACGTCCTGGTCTCGACGCGCGACGGCGCCCACGAGAGTGGCCCGGTCGACTTCCGGTCGTACCGCATCGTGGACGGCGAGGTCACCGAGGAAGAAGTTCGCGTCGTCGACCGTTATGACACAGCACCCATCACCCAACAGAAGGCAGAGCACTGATGGCCATCGAGGTCCGCATCCCCACGATCCTGCGCACGTACACCGGCGGAGAGCGCGTCGTCGACGGCGCCGGGTCGACGGTCACCGAGGTCATCGACCAGCTCGAGACCGACCACGCCGGCATCAAGGAGCGCCTGATCGAGAACGGCGAGGCACGCCGCTTCGTCAACATCTACGTCAACGACGAGGACATCCGCTTCACCGGCAACCTGCAGACGCCGGTCGCCGACGGCGACACCGTCGTCATCCTGCCGGCCGTCGCCGGCGGCTCCGCGGACGTCTGATCCGCGCCGCATGCGCTTCGACTCGCTGATCGACTCCGTCGGCGGGACGCCGCTGGTCGGCCTCCCGTCGCTCTCGCCGTCCCCGGACGTCCGCCTGTGGGCCAAGCTCGAGGACCAGAACCCGACCGGGTCGATCAAGGACCGAGCGGCGCTCAGCATGATCCTGCGCGCCGAGAAGGAGGGCCGGCTGCAACCGGGGGCGACGATCCTCGAGCCCACCAGCGGCAACACCGGCATCTCGTTGGCGATGGTCGCCCGCCAGCGCGGCTACCGCATCATCTGCGTCATGCCCGAGAACACCTCGATCGAGCGCACGCAGCTGCTGACGATGTGGGGTGCCGAGATCATCCCGTCCCCGGCCGCCGGTGGCTCCAACGAGGCGGTGCGCGTCGCGAAGGGCCTGGCGGCCGAGCAC
>JBEVGQ010000012.1:0-4343 GCA_040511655.1 Aeromicrobium sp.
TGGTCAACGCGCTGGTGCCCGACGCCAACCGGTCGGTCAGCTACGTCAACGCGGTCACCGGGCGCGGCCGGCACACGTCGACGTCCGCGATCAGCCTCGAGCTGCCGTTCGGCGGCTGGATCATCGACACCCCGGGCATCCGTTCGTTCGGCCTGGCGCACGTGCAGGTCGACGACCTCATCAAGGCGTTCCCCGACCTGCAGGACGCCGCCCGCGGCTGCCCCCGGGGCTGCCTGCACACGGCCACCGAGCCGGAGTGCGCCCTCGACGCGGCCGTCGCCGACGGCTCCCTGTCACCCGAGCGCGTCGAGTCGTTCCGCCGCATCCTCGACAGCATGAACCAGCGCGACGACTACTAGGGCGGGTCCTGCGGCCTCCGCGGGCCCGCGAGGCCGTAGCCTGTGGCCCATGGCTCACTCGTACGGCGACGACCTGCGCCTCGCCCACGTGCTCGCCGACAACGCCGACAGCTTGTCGATGGACCGGTTCCTGGCGGTCGACCTGCAGGTCGACACCAAGCCCGACATGACGTACGTGACCGACTCCGACCAGGCCGTCGAGGCCGCGATCCGGCGCACGCTCAAGTCGGCCCGCACCCGTGACGTCGTGCTCGGCGAGGAGCAGGGCGAGCAGGAGGGCGCCAACGGGCCCGGCGGACGCCGCTGGATCATCGACCCGATCGACGGCACTTCGAACTTCGTCCGCGGCGTGCCCGTGTGGGCCACGCTGATCGCGCTCGAGGAGGACGGCGAGATCGTCGCCGGATGCGTGTCGGCCCCCGCGCTCGGGCGTCGCTGGTGGGCCAGCAAGGGCACGGGCGCTCACACCGGCAAGTCGCTGCTGTCGTCGCGGCAGATCCGGGTGTCGCAGGTGACCGATCTCGAGGCGGCCTCGATGTCGTACGCCTCGCTCGGCGGATGGGACGCCATCGGGCGCGGTCAGGCCTTCGCGGCGCTGATGCGGCGCTGCTGGCGCACGCGGGCGTACGGCGACTTCTGGTCGTACATGCTGCTGGCCGAGGGCGCCGTCGACATCGCGACCGAGCCCGAGCTCAACCTCTGGGACATGGCGGCGCTCGACGTCATCGTGCGCGAGGCCGGCGGCACGTTCACGAGCCTGGCGGGCGCACCGGGGCCGTGGGGCGACAACGCCCTGGCCACCAACAGCCGTCTGCACGACGCCGTCATGGCGTACGTGGGGCACTTCCCCGACGACGGCCCGCTCGACCTGTCGTGGACCGACGAGCCGGAGGACGACGAGGCGCAGCCGGCCGAGCGCGACAACGTCCGGGCCTTCGACTTCACCCGCGAGCCCGCCGACGACGCCCCCTGATCCTCGCCTCGAGGGTGTGACCGGGGTTACAGTGCGAGGAACCGACGAAGGAGCCCCGCATGCGCGTCCACGACGTCCTGGCCTCGAAGGGAAGCACCGAGGTGTTCACGATCGCGCCGACCGTGACGGTGCGTGAGCTGCTCGACGTGCTGGCCGAGCGCGACATCGGCGCGCTGGTCGTCAGCGACGACGGCGACCGGATGCTCGGCATCGTCTCCGAGCGCGACATCGTGCGCAAGCTGCGCGACGTCGAGAACGCGCGCGACACCCGAGTCGCCGACATCATGACGACCGACGTGCGGGTCTGCTCGCCCGATGACGAGTTCACCGACCTGATGGCGATCATGACGCGACACCGGGTGCGCCACGTGCCGGTGCTCGACGACGGACGGCTGGTCGGCGTGCTCAGCATCGGCGACGCCGTCAAGCACCGCATGGAGCAGCTCGAGTTCGAGCGCGACCAGCTCACCAGCTACGTCGCCGGCGGCTGACCCACCTCCGGGTCCCTGGGTTTGATCTTGATCTGTTTTCGATATATCGTTTAGATATCGACAGTGTGTCGATGACAGATAGAAAGTGGGTCATACCCATGCGAAGCAACGACTTCTCACAGCATCATCACCCCGCAGGCCGGCGTCGCGGGCGGCACAACCCCGACCGTGGATTCGACGGCGACCTCGGGTTCGGACCCGGCTTCGGTGCAGGAGGCCCCGGCCGTCCACGCGGACGTCGGCGCGGCGGACGAGGCGGCGACGTCCGCGCCGCCGCCCTGCTCCTGCTGGCCGAGGGGCCCAAGCACGGCTACCAGCTGATCCAGGAGATCGGCGAGAGGAGCGAGGGATCCTGGACTCCCAGCCCCGGCTCGATCTACCCCGTGCTCCAGCAGCTCGAGGACGAGGGCCTGATCTCGTTCGAGCGCGTCGACGGACGCAAGACCGCGACCCTCACGGCCGACGGCACGACCTACGTCGACGAGCGCCGCGACGAGCTCGGCACCCCGTGGGAGGCCGCCAAGGGTGACCAGTCCCACGAGATGCACGAGTTCGCGCACAACCTCAAGGGCTTCATCACCGCCTGGAAGCAGGTCGCCCAGGCCGGCACCCCCGAGCAGCGCGCCAAGGCCAGCGCGGTCGTCGACGACGCCCGCAAGGCGATGTACCTGATCCTGGCGGACGCCGAGTCCGACCGGCGATGACGCACGACGCGCCCCGGCCGACGTCGGGCAGGCTCGCCCTGCCCGACAACGAGCTGTCGTGGCGGTTCTCCCGCTCGTCGGGCGCCGGCGGCCAGCACGTCAACACCTCCGACACCCGCGTCGAGCTCATCTGGTCGCTCGACGACAGCGCGGCCCTCTCCCCTGCCCAGAAGGAGCTCGCCGCGACCCGCCTGGCCGGACGCCTGGTCGACGGGACGATCACGGTGGTCTCGTCGCAGTACCGCTCGCAGCACCGCAACCGCGAGGCCGCCCGCGTACGGCTCGAGGAGCTGTTGGCGCGAGCCGTCGTCCCGCAGCGCCCCCGACGCGCGACCAAGCCGACCCGCGGGTCGAAGGAGCGCCGGCTCGACGCCAAGAAGCGCCGCGGCTCGATCAAGCAAGGTCGCGGCAACCAGCCCTGGGAATAGTCCGCAGGTGAGAACCGTTGTCATCTATGCCGGTACGTCCCGGCCCGAGAGGACAGACATGAAGGTCCGCAACTCCCTCGCCTCGCTGAAGAACCAGCCGGGCTCCCAGGTCGTGCGCCGACGCGGACGCACGTTCGTCATCAACAAGAACAACCCGCGCCTGAAGGCCCGCCAGGGCTGACGACGGTGATTGGCGCCGGGGCGGGCGGGGTACGGCGGCATGACACCGACCACGGAGGAATCATGACCGTCGCCCCGCCCGAGCCCGCCACCCCCGGCGAGACTGCCAATCCCGACGAGAACGACCCCGAGACCGAGGGGCCGCAGGCTCCCGCACTCCCCGATCCCGCCTTCCCAGAGGTGCTGCCCGAGGCCGAGCCCGGCACGCACCCCGATCGGGAGCCCGCGACCCAGCCGGACCCCACCGACGGCTGAGGTCACAGCAGCGGCGCCAGCCGTTCGCGGTGCCACGTCAGGTCGCTGAGGCCCTCGGCGACGACCCCGAGGCGCACACAGGTCAGCAGCACCACGACCGCGGCGGCCGACACGTCGTGCTGACGCACCAGCGGCTGCCCGGCGCCTGCCGACCTGACGGCCACACCCACCGCAGCACGACACAGGTCGACGTCGGCCCGCGAGCGGCCGGACCCCGCCCGGTCGCCTGCGTCGTCGACGGCACCCATCAGAGCCAGCACGGTCAGCCGGTCACGTAGCTCGGCACCCGCATCGGCGGCGTGAGCAAGGCGCTGCTCCGGCACTGCGACATCCTCGAAGCGGACCGTCGCCAGCGCGCCGGCGACACGCTCCGCCGCGACGCCCTCGGTGGCCAGCTCGACGAGGGCGACCACCGCGTTGTCTCCCTCGTCAAGGCCGGCCACCACGAGCGACCGAGGCGCAGGCGACCACGGCACCGCCGCCACCCCGCTCAGGTGCCACCCGGGACGTGAGCGCTCCACCCGCAGAGGGCGAGCGCCGGCTCGGGACACGACCGGTGCGAAGGGCCCGACCACCCCGCCGTCGAGGTGGTCCCGGACGACCTGCTCGGCGAGCAGGCACGGGGACGCCGGCCAGGTCGGCCCCACACCCCACTCGCCGGGCTGCGATGACGCTGCATGGAGCCAGGCGTGACGATCGATCATCTCGTCGCGCAGCGCGCCGTCGTGCCACGACTCGGGCCACATCTGCCGCCATTGCGCACGCAGCAGCTCGATCCGTCGGAGCGTCATCGCGTCCATCGCCACCCTTCCGTCCCGGGCGTCACGGTAGCCGCGGCGCCGCAGGACGTCTGATCGACGCGCGTTCGTCCGCTGCTCTGGACTTTTCACATACTCGCGGTACGCTATTGTTCATCGTCGATGTCACATACGTGATGTCACATATCTGGAGGC
>JBEVGQ010000013.1:0-3519 GCA_040511655.1 Aeromicrobium sp.
GGCGGCTCGTTCATCTACGTGCCCAAGGGCGTCCACGTCGACATCCCGCTGCAGGCCTACTTCCGCATCAACACCGAGAACATGGGCCAGTTCGAGCGGACGCTGATCATCGCCGACGAGGACTCCTACGTCCACTACGTCGAGGGCTGCACCGCCCCGATCTACTCCAGCGACTCGCTGCACTCGGCCGTCGTCGAGATCGTGGTCAAGAAGGGCGCCCGCGTCCGCTACACCACGATCCAGAACTGGTCGAACAACGTCTACAACCTCGTCACCAAGCGCGCCGTCTGCGAAGAGGGCGCCACGATGGAGTGGGTTGACGGCAACATCGGCTCCAAGGTCACGATGAAGTACCCCGCGGTCTACCTCATGGGCGAGCACGCCCGCGGCGAGACGCTGTCGATCGCCTTCGCCGGCGAGGGTCAGCACCAGGACGCCGGCGCCAAGATGGTGCACGCGGCGCCCAACACGTCCAGCTCGATCCTCAGCAAGTCGGTCGCCCGTGGCGGCGGACGCACGTCGTACCGCGGCCTGCTGCAGGTGCTCGAGGGCGCCGAGGGCTCGGCCAGCACGGTCAAGTGCGATGCGCTGCTCGTCGACCAGATCAGCCGCTCCGACACCTACCCCTACGTCGACGTCCGCGAGGACGACGTGACGCTCGGCCACGAGGCCACGGTCTCCAAGCTCAGCGACGACCAGCTCTTCTACTTCATGTCCCGCGGCATGGAGGAGGACGAGGCCATGGCGATGATCGTCCGCGGGTTCGTCGAGCCGATCGCGCGCGAGCTGCCGATGGAGTACGCCCTCGAGCTCAACCGCCTGATCGAGCTCCAGATGGAGGGTGCTGTCGGATGACGACGTCTAGTTTCGTGGATGGCCCCGAGGCAATCCAAGACTCCATGGCGCAGGTTCTCGAGTTGAGTCCAGTCGAGTCACACCTGCACCCTGAGGGATCGTTCGACCTCGACGACCACCCCGTCCCGACGGGTCTCGAAGAGATCTGGCGGTTCACCCCGCTCAAGCGTCTGCGTGACCTGCACAAGGACGCGCCGCTCGACGGCGACCACCACACGGTCGAGGTCGACGCCGCCCCCGGCGTCACGGCCGTCTCGGTGCCTGTCGGCGACTCGGCGCGTGGCGCCTCGGGCTACGTGCCCGTCGACCGCGTCTCGGCGCGTGCCTGGGCCGCGGCCACCTCGGTGTTCGAGGTGACGATCCCGGCCGACGCCGAGATCGAGCAGCCCACCACGATCCGCCTGCACGGTGCCGGCATCGAGAAGGCCGGCGCCGGCCACCTTCTGGTCCGCGCCGGACGCTTCTCGCGCGCTGTCGTGGTCGTCGACTACGACGGCTCGGCCACCTGGGCCGAGAACATCGAGGTCGTCGTCGAGGACGGCGCCCACCTGACGTTCGTCACGATCCAGGACTGGAACGACGACAGCGTCCACGTCGTCACCCAGCACGCCACGGTCGGACGCGACGCCGAGTTCCGTCACGTCGCGGTCTCGCTCGGCGGCGACGTCGTGCGCGCCAGCACGTCGGCCGACTACCGGGGCACCGGCGGCAGCGTCGAGATGCTCGGCGTCTACTTCGCCGACGCCGGCCAGCACATCGAGCACCGCCTGTTCGCCGACCACACCGCGCCGCGCACCAAGAGCAACGTCGAGTACAAGGGAGCGCTGCAGGGCCAGGATGCGCACACCGTGTGGATCGGCAACGTGCTGATCCGCAAGGAGGCCGAGGGCATCCTGACGTACGAGAGCAACGACAACCTCGTGCTCACCGACGGGGCCAAGGCCGACTCGGTGCCCAACCTCGAGATCGAGACCGGTGACATCGAGGGTGCCGGTCACGCCTCGACCACTGGCCGTTTCGACGACCAGCACCTGTTCTACCTGCAGAGCCGCGGCATCCCCGAGGAGGAGGCGCGCCGCCTCGTCGTGCACGGCTTCTTCAACGACATCATCCGCCGCATCGGCGTGCCATCGCTGCAGGAGCGCCTCGTCGCCTCGATCGAGGCCGAGCTCGCCGAGCACGTGGGACGCATCGACTGATGCCGTTCGTAGCAGCGGCGCCGTTGGCCGACGTCCCGGACGGGGGAGCGCTCGCCGTCGAGATCGACGGCGAGGAGATCGCCCTCGTCCGTGACGGCGACGACGTCTACGCCGTCCGCGACGAGTGCTCGCACGCCGCGATCCCGCTCTCTGAGGGCGACGTCGAAGGCTGCGAGATCGAGTGCTGGCTGCACGGCTCGCGCTTCGACGTCCGCACCGGCGAGGCGCTCAACCTTCCGGCCACCGAGGCCGTACCGACCTATTCCACCCAGATCGAGGGAGACACCGTGATGGTCGATCTCTCCACCCCCAGGAGCTGAACATGGCAACACTCGAGATCAAGGACCTGCACGTCTCGGTCACCACCGAGGAGGGCGAGAAGGAGATCCTCAAGGGCGTCGACCTGATCGTCAAGACCGGCGAGGTGCACGCCATCATGGGGCCCAACGGCTCCGGCAAGTCGACGCTGGCCTACTCCATCGCCGGCCACCCGAAGTACAACATCACCAGCGGTACGGTGACGCTCGACGGCGTCGACATCCTCTCGATGTCGGTCGACGAGCGCGCTCGTGCGGGCCTGTTCCTGGCGATGCAGTACCCCGTCGAGGTGCCGGGCGTCTCGGTCGCGAACTTCCTGCGTACCGCCAAGACCGCCATCGACGGCGAGGCTCCCAAGCTGCGCACGTGGGTCAAGGACGTCAACGCCGCCCTCGAGCGCGTGACCCTCGACAAGGACTTCGCCCAGCGCAGCGTCAACGAGGGCTTCTCCGGTGGCGAGAAGAAGCGTCACGAGATCGCCCAGCTCGAGCTGCTCAACCCCAAGTTCGCGGTGCTCGACGAGACCGACTCCGGCCTCGACATCGACGCCCTGCGCGTCGTGTCCGACGGCGTCAACCGCTACAGCGAACAGGGCGATCGCGGCGTCCTGCTCATCACGCACTACACGCGCATCCTGCGCTACATCAAGCCCGACTACGTGCACGTGTTCGTCGCGGGCCGCGTCGCCGACCAGGGTGGACCCGAGCTCGCCGACGAGCTCGAGGCCAACGGCTACGACAAGTACGTGAAGGCTGCCGCGCTGTGACCGTCGTCGAGGGGACCGCGTTCGACGTGGCCAGGATCCGGGGTGACTTCCCGATCCTGGGGCGTCGCCTCCCCGGTGACCTGCCGCTGGTCTACCTCGACAGCGCCAACACCTCGCAGAAGCCGCTGCAGGTCATCGAGGCGATCGACGACCACTACCGTCTGCACAACGCCAACGTGGCCCGCGCGATGCACCATCTCGGGGCCGAGGCCAGCGCCGCGTTCGAGCTGGGACGCGACAAGGTCGCCGCGTTCATCAACGCGCCCAGCCGCGACGAGGTCGTCTACACCAAGAACGCCTCCGAGGCGCTCAACCTGGTCGCTCGTGTGCTGGGTGACGCCGGACGGGTCGGCGAGGGCGACGAGATCGTCATCACCGAGA
>JBEVGQ010000014.1:0-9960 GCA_040511655.1 Aeromicrobium sp.
GAGCGAGCGCAGCGAGCGATCCATGTGGCTGAGGCCATGCCGGCGGCTCCCTAGGGTGGGGTTTTCGAGGGAGGTGCCGGCATGAGCGAGCGCAGCGAGCGATCCATGTGGCTGAGGCCATGCCGGCGGCTCCCTAGGGTGGGGTCTTCGAGGGAGGTGCGGGCATGAGCTATCGACGCACCAAGCGTGATCGGGTCCTCGTCGTCGACGATGACGCCTCCCTGGCCGAGATGCTGACGATCGTGCTCGAGGGGGAGGGGCTGACGGCTGCGGTGTGCCGGTCCGGCGACCGCGTCATGGCGGCGTTCGCGCAGTTCAAACCAGATGTCGTCCTCCTCGACCTGATGCTGCCGGGCCTCGACGGCATGAGCGTGTGCCGGCAGATCCGCGCGACGTCCGAGGTGCCGATCATCATGCTGACGGCCCAGGCCGACACCCCCGACGTCGTCGCGGGTCTCGAGGCCGGCGCCGACGACTACATCACCAAGCCCTTCAAGAACACCGAGCTGGTCGCGCGGGTGCGGGCCCGCCTGCGCCGCTCCGACCAGCTGGCCGAGCCGTTGCAGTTCGGCGACATCGTCCTCGACCCGGCCGGTCACACGGTCTCGCGCAACGGCGAGCCGTTCGAGCTGACGCCGCTCGAGTTCGACCTGCTCGCGTGCCTGCTCAGCGATCCGTCACAGGTCTTCACCCGCGAGACGCTGCTGCAGAAGGTGTGGGGCTACCACCACCCCGGCGACACCAAGCTCGTCAACGTCCACATGACTCGTCTGCGATCGAAGATCGAGGACGACGCCGAGAACCCGCGCGTCATCCGTACCGTGCGTGGCGTCGGCTACCAGGCCATCCTCCCCGGCTCATGACGGTGGCCTGATGGGCCGCCTGGTGCGGATCTGGCGCCGGTCCATCCAGACGCGAGTCGTCACGAGCACGATCGTGCTGAGCACCCTGGTGGTGGCGTTCACGGGCTGGGCGCTGCTGCGAGACGTCGCCGACGGCCTGGCCGACAGTCGTCGAGAGGCGGCGGTCTCGGAGGCGCGTTCAGGCTTCGACTACGCGCAGACGCAGCTCGACGCGACCGTCGAGACCGACCAGTCCACGCAGTCGCAGGTGCTGACGCAGATGGTCGACTCCCTCACCCGCACGCGCGGTGCGCAACGCACGTACGAGCTCGTGCTCGAGGGACCGCTGCTGACCGACGACGGCCAGGTGCCCGTCCGGTCGTCCGCCGCGGTCGAGCCCGACTCGGTCCCGACCGACCTCGCCGACGCGGTGCGATCGGGCTCGGGCACGTTCTGGCGCTATTCCGACCTGGCGCTGCTGGGCTCGTCGACGACCCAGCCGTCGGTCGTCGTCGGCAGCCAGCTGAGGGCCCCGGGCAGCGGCGACACCTACGCGCTGTTCTACCTCTTCTCGCTCGAGGACCAGCAGGACACGCTCGACCTCGTCCGCCGGGCCCTGCTGCTCGGCGGGCTGGCGATGATCGTGATGGTCGGCGGGGTCGCCTGGCTGGTGTCGCGGCAGGTGCTCGACCCCGTCCGGCTCGCCCGCCGCATCGCCGAGCGCTACGCCAGCGGCAACCTCGAGCAGCGGATGCACGTCCGCGGCGAGGACGACATCGCGCGTCTCAGCACGTCGTTCAACCAGATGGCCGCCAGCCTGCAGAGCCAGATCAGGCGGCTCGAGAACCTGTCGCGCCTGCAGCAGCGGTTCGTGTCCGACGTCTCGCACGAGCTGCGCACGCCGCTCACCACGGTGCAGATGGCCAGCGAGGTGCTGTACGACTCGCGCGACCGGTTCGACCCGCAGACGGCGCGATCGGCCGAGCTGCTCAAGCGCGAGCTCGACCGCTTCGAGAGCCTGCTCTCCGACCTGCTCGACCTCAGCCGGTTCGACGCCGGTGCCGCACGGCTCGAGCTCGACCCGGTCGACCTCGCCCAGGTGGCCCGCGAGGCGGCGCGCAGTCCGTTGCTGGAGCGCGCCGGCATCCAGGTGAGGCTCGTCGGTGCCGACACCCCCGCGATCGTCGAGGCCGACATGCGACGCATCGACCGGATCGTGCGCAACCTGCTGGCCAACGCCGCCAAGTACAGCGGCTCCGACGTCGTCGAGATCGAGGTCGCACAGGACGCCGAATCGGTGTCGCTGGCCGTCCGCGACTTCGGCGTCGGCCTCACCGGAGACGAGAACCTGCGGGTGTTCGACCGCTTCTGGCGTGCCGATCCGGCCCGCACGCAGGGCGGCACGGGCCTGGGCCTGGCCATCTCGCGCGAGGACGCCGCCCTGCACGGCGGGACGCTCCAGGCGTGGGGCCGCCCTGGCGAGGGCAGCGAGTTCATCCTGACGATCCCCAAGCCGGACGGATCGGCCAAGCGCCCGCCCATCGAGTCGGTGTACGCATGAGCCGCGCGTCGAGCAGGTCGGCGAGGACGATGCGGGCGGCGTGGGCGCTGGTCGCGGTGCTGGTGCTGTCGGCGTGCGCCGGCATCCCGACGTCCGGCCCGGTCACGAAGGTCGCCGCGGCCGACGACCTCGGCCAGAGCGCGGTGCGCTACACGCCGGCGCGCCCGCTGCCGGGGGCCTCGCCCGAGCAGATCGTCCGCGGCTTCCTCGACGCGATGCTGGCCTTCCCGGCGTCGTCGCGCACCGCAGCGTCCTTCCTCACGCCGCAGGCGGCGCGTGGCTGGAGCCCGACGACGCAGGTGCGCATCTACTCGCAGCCCGAGGTCGCGGGAGCGGCGGATGTCCCGGCCGGCGGCGACCCACCCGGGGGACCCGACGGGGCGGTCACGGTGCGCCTGGGCTTCACTGACGACGCCCGTCTCGACCGCCAGGGACGCTATACCGGCGTCGAGGCGCCGGGGGCCGTCACCTATACGCTCGAGCGGGTCGACGGGCAGTGGCGCATCGCCGATCCCCAGGACGGTCTGCTGGTCAACCAGAAGTTCTTCACCGACTACTTCCGGCCGTTCGACCTCTACTTCTTCGACCGCCCCGGACGTCGTCTGGTTCCCGACCCGGTCTACCTCGTCGTCGGCGACCAGCTGGCGACGACGCTGGCGGCGAGCCTGGCCGGCGGCCCGGCGGCGGATGCGCAGACAGCGACCCGCACGTTCATGCCGGAGCGCGCGGCCTTGAGGCCGTCGGTCCCCGTGTCGTCCCGGGGGGTCGCCGACGTCGAGTTCACCGACGACTTCGCCGACCTGCCCGACTCGTCGAAGGACCGGCTCTCCGCCCAGCTGGTGTGGACGCTCCGTCAGGTGCCCGGGGTCGAGGGCGTGCAGGTGGTGGGCGGGGCGACGGCCTTGACGGCGGGAGGCGACGAGGTGCAGCCGGTCCAGGCCTGGGGCGGCTTCGGGCCCAGCACCGCCCGCGACCGCGCGTACGCGGTGGTCGACGGGCGGGTCGTCGAGGCCGACGACGGCGAGCTCAGGCCCATGAGCGGCGCTTGGGGCAAGGACGCACGCGGCGCCCGGCGCATCGCGGTGTCGCAGTCCGGGGTCGCCGGGGTGCTGCCGGGCGGCGACGAGGTCCGTCTGACGTCCCGCCAGGGCAAGACGGCTCGCACGATCCGCGGACAGGGCTTCGTCGGCCCCGACTGGGACTCCGACGGGCTGCTGTGGCTGGTCGACCGCCCCGCGGGTGCCGTGCGCGTCCGGGTCGTCGAGGACGACGGCGTGACCACCACGATCCCGGCAGCGGGTCTGGCGTCCCTCGACGTCACCGACTTCAAGCTCTCGCCCGACGGAGCCCGCTACGCCGTCACCACGAGGAGCCCGGACGGACGAGCCCTCTACGTCGGACGCATCGTGCGCGACGCCACCGACCGGATCGCCGGGCTCCAGGACCCCGTGCGCGTCGCGACCACGGCTCAGTCGCCTCGGTCGGCCTCATGGGCCTCGACGACAGAGCTCGCGTTCCTCGGCGACAGCGAGGTCGGGGCGCAGATCTACCAGGTCGCGATCGACGGTTCCGAGACGACCAGCCAGGTGTCTCGCAGCGGCTCGCTGCTGCCCGACGTCGGGGCCGACACGCTGGCGATCGGCCAGGACCGCTCGCCGCTGCTCTACGTCACGGACCGGCGCAAGCGGCTGTGGTTCCTGCCGCCGGGAGGGTCGTGGCGGATGCTCGACACGCCGCCCACGACGGCGCTGACCATCGGGCGCTGAGTCCACAGGCAGCCGGCCGGACGGTGGCGCGGGCCTCGTCGGACGAGGGACGCTCGGCGGGTGCAAGAGCTCATCGTCCCCGCTGCCGACCTGCTGCTGGGCGCCTGCTGCGCCGGGTGCGGAGGTCCGGCGCTGCTGCTGTGCCGGTCGTGCGGCCTCGAGCTGCGTCCTGATCCCGTGCCGGTCCGGCCGGCTGTGGTGCCGCGTCCGCTGCGGCACCCCCACGAGGTCCAGGTGGTGGCAGCGGGTGTCAACGCCGGCGTGCTGCGGCGCACGATCCTGGCCTGGAAGGAGGAGGGCGTCTCGCGGCTCACCGACGTGCTGCGGCACCACCTCGCGGCGGCCGTGGTGCCGCACGTCCGTGGCACGCTGCCGCTGGCCCTGGTGCCCGTCCCGACGTCGCGGCGCAGCAGGAGGGCGAGGGGTTCAGACCTCGTCGACGAGCTCGCTCGCGCCACCGCGGCACTGCTGCGGGGCGTCGGCGTCGACACCGTCGTCGTGCAGGCGCTGGGCTACACGCGGACGACCGAGGACCAGGCGGGGCTGGACGCCGAGGGTCGTCGCGTCAATCTCGAGGGTGCCCTGGTCGCGCGGTCGCGCAGCGGCTCGTCGCCGCGACAGATCGTGGTGGTCGACGACATCTGGACGACCGGCGCGACCGCGTCCGAAGCGGTCAGGGCCTTGTCGGCAGCGGGCCGGAGGCCTGCCGGCATCGCGGTGATCGCTGCCACGCCGCGTCGTTCCTGAGACCTCCGGATGAACTTCGGGCCAAGGGTGGTCTCCGGCATCGGGGTGGACTAACGTCCTAGACATGGCATGAAGCAGCGCTCCAGAAGCGTGACAACGACACGAGGAGTCCCCATGGAAATTGTCGTCAACGGTCGCAACAGCGAGATCTCCGAGCGCTTCAGGGAGCACGTCGAGGAAAAGCTCCTCCGGCTCGAGAAGTACGACTCCCGTCAGAAGATCAACCGGGTCGAGGTCGAGGTCACCCACGAGAAGAACCCGCGGCAGCACGACAAGGCCGCCAAGGTCGAGATGACGTTGCGCTCCCGTGGGCCTGCCGTGCGAGCCGAGGCGTGCTCCACCGATCAGCACTCGGCCCTCGACGCCGCCATCGACAAGCTCGAGTCACGGCTGCGCAAGGCCGTCGACCGCAAGCGCATCCACCACGGCGACAAGCGGCCCATCTCGGTGTCCGAGGCCACGGCCGCGCTGCCGGTCGAGGACCTCGTGGTCGACGACCCGTCGTCCGACGAGGTGCCGTGGACCAAGGTCGGCCCGATCGACGTCCAGGGCGACAGCCCGCTCGTCGTCCGTGAGAAGACCCACCAGGGCTCGCCGATGACGCTCGAGCAGGCGATGTACGAGATGGAGCTGGTGGGGCACGACTTTTACCTGTTCCTCGAGAAGGACTCGATGCGGCCCAGCGTCGTCTACCTGCGCAGGGGCTACGACTACGGGGTCATCCACCTTGACGTCGTCGAGTGACAGGCTTGCATGAGTCTGTCGCGCACGTGCCCCTCTGCCGTGGCATGATCATGGCGTGACTTCCCGGGCCGACAGCATTCGCGTCCTCCTGGTCGACGACCAAGAGCTCTTCCGACGCGGCGTCAAGATGGTTCTGGGCGCCGATGACACCCTCGAGCTCGAGGAGGTCGACGACGGCGACAAGGCCCTCGAGCTCGTTGCCGAGAACCCGTTCGACATCGTCCTGCTCGACGTGCGCATGCCCGGACGCAGCGGGGTCGAGGTCTGCGCCGCGATCAAGCAGATGTCGCCGACCACCGGCATCATCATGCTGACCGCGAGCGACGACGAGTCCGATCTGTACGAGTCCATCCGCAGCGGCGCCTCGGGCTACCTGCTCAAGGACGGTTCCACCTACGAGCAGGTGGCCGAGGCGGTGCGGCTGGTGGCGGCCGGGCAGTCGCTGATCAGCCCCAGCATGGCCACCAAGCTGCTCGACGAGTTCGTCCAGATGTCCAAGAGCCCGGCGCCGACGACCAACCTGACGCCACGCGAGCTCGGCGTGCTGCGCCACGTGGCGCGGGGGCTCAGCAACCGCGAGATCGCCGAAGAGCTGTTCATCAGCGAGAACACGGTCAAGAACCACATCCGCAACATCCTCGAGAAGCTGCAGATGAAGTCGCGCATGGAAGCGGCCATGTACGCCGTGCGCAGCAAGCTCGTCGACGACGTGCCCTGACCGGTCGCACGTGGTGACCCAGCACCTGTCGGTCCTCCAAGCACGCCGCATCGCGCTGGCGGCTCAGGGTTTCACCCGTCCGCGGCCCGGTCTCGACGGCCAGGTGACGGCACGACACGTGGCGCGCGTCGTCGAGCGTCTCGGCTTCTTCCAGATCGACTCCGTCAACGTGCTGCAACGGGCCCACTACCTGCCCCTGTACTCACGGCTCGGTGCGTACGACGTCGAGCTGCTGCACCGGGCCTCCTCACGGTCGCCGCGGCGGTTGTTCGAGTACTGGGCCCACGAGGCTGCGCTGGTCGACGTGCGACTGTGGCAGGCGTTCCGGTTCCGCATGGCCACGGCCGACACCAAGGCGTGGGGAGGGCCGCGCCGCATCGGGCAGGACAAGCCCGAGTTCGTCGCCTGGGTGCTGCAAGAGGTGCAGTCGCGCGGTCCGCTGACGGCTCGCGAGATCGAGCACGACGTGCCGCGCGAGACAGGTCACTGGGGCTGGAACTGGTCCGAGGTCAAGATGGCCCTCGAGTACCTGTTCTTCAAGGGCGAGGTGACCGCCGCCCGCCGCAACTCCGCGTTCGAGCGGGTCTATGACGTCCCTGGGCGCGTGATACCTCGGGCGCAGCTCGACGCGCCGCCGATCGACGACGCCGAGGCGCACCGGGTGCTGGTGGCCCACGCAGCCTCGGCCCTCGGCGTCGCGACGCTGCAGTGCCTGCGCGACTACTTCCGCATGGAGCCGGCCCAGACGAAGGCCGCGATCGTCGACCTCGTCGAGACGGGTGAGCTGCTGCCGGCCACGATCGCCGGATGGAACAGGCCGGCGTTCCTGCACCGCGACGCAGTACGGCCTCGCGCGGTGCGAGCGCGGGCCCTGCTCAGCCCGTTCGACCCGCTGGTCTTCGAGCGGACGCGCACCGAGCGGCTGTTCGACTTCCGCTACCGCATCGAGATCTACGTGCCCGCGCACCAGCGGGTGCACGGCTACTACGTCCTGCCCTTCCTGCTCGGCGACCGGCTCGTGGCCCGAGTCGATCTCAAGGCCGACCGGCGCGCAGGGGTGCTGAGGGTACTCGGGGCGTGGGCCGAGCCGCACGCTCCTGAGCACACCGCCGCCGAGCTCGCCGCCGAGCTGCGGCTCATGGCCCGCTGGCTCGGGCTCGACGCCGTCGAGCCGCCTGCCACGGGTGATCTGGCCGGGGAACTCACGACCTGCCTGACCTCTGGCCTAGACTGACAAGGCTTACCGTCCACATCAGTTGCCGCTGTGTGGCCACCGCCGTTCCAGGAGTGCATTTTCGTGCCCAAGGTCATCGACAAGATTCTTCGCATGGGCGAAGGCAAGGTCCTCAAGCAGCTCGAGGCCATCGCCAAGCAGGTCAACGCGATCGAGGACGAGTTCCGCGCGATGACCGACGACGAGCTGCAGGGGATGACCCAGGAGTTCCGCGACCGCCTCGAGGCGGGTGAGACACTCGACGACCTGATGCCCGAGGCCTTCGCCACGGTGCGCGAGGCCGCGTTCCGCGTGCTCGGCCAGCGGCACTTCGACGTCCAGATCATGGGCGGTGCGGCACTGCACCTCGGCAACATCGCCGAGATGAAGACCGGCGAGGGCAAGACGCTCGTCTCGACGCTTCCGGCCTACCTCAACGCGCTGTCGGGCAAGGGCGTCCACGTCGTCACCGTCAACGACTACCTGGCCAAGTACCACGCCGAGTGGATGGGACGCATCCACCACTTCCTGGGTCTCACCGTCGGCCAGATCCTGCCCAGCATGACGCCCAGCGAGCGCCGCGAGTCGTACGCTGCCGACATCACGTACGGCACCAACAACGAGTTCGGCTTCGACTACCTGCGCGACAACATGGCCGATGACATCGCCGACTGCGTGCAGCGTGGGCACAACTTCGCCGTGGTCGACGAGGTCGACTCGATCCTGATCGACGAGGCGCGCACGCCGCTCATCATCTCGGGCCCCACCGAGGACGAGGTCAAGTGGTACGGCGAGTTCGCCAAGATCGTCGGAGCGATGACGATCGACGTCCACTACGAGGTCGACGAGAAGAAGCGCACCATCTCGGTCACCGAGGAGGGCATCGACAAGGTCGAGGACCAGCTCGGCATCGACAACCTCTACGACGCGGTCAACACCCCGCTCATCAGCTTCCTCAACAACGCCATCAAGGCCAAGGAACTGTTCAAGAACGACAAGGACTACGTCGTCATCGACGGCGAGGTGCTGATCGTCGATGAGCACACCGGCCGCATCCTCGACGGACGTCGCTACAACGAGGGCCTGCACCAGGCGATCGAGGCCAAGGAGGGCGTGCGCATCCGCGAGGAGTACCAGACCCTCGCCACGATCACGCTGCAGAACTACTTCCGCCTCTACGACACGCTCAGCGGCATGACCGGCACGGCGATGACCGAGGCGTCCGAGTTCGACAAGATCTACAAGCTCGGCGTCGTGCCCATCCCGACCAACCGCACGGTGGCGCGCGTCGACCAGCCCGATCTGGTGTACCGCACCGAGGAGGCCAAGTTCAACGCCGTCGTCGAGGACATCGTCGAGCGCCACGCGACCGGCCAGCCCATCCTCGTCGGCACCACCAGCGTCGAGAAGAGCGAGCGTCTGTCCAAGCACCTCAAGAAGCGCGGCATCCCGCACGAGGTGCTCAACGCCAAGCAGCACGACCGCGAGGCCGCGATCGTCGCGATGGCCGGGCACAAGGGCGCCGTCACGGTGGCGACCAACATGGCCGGTCGAGGCACCGACATCATGCTCGGCGGCAGCGTCGAGTTCCTGGCCGATGCGGCCCTGCGCAAGAAGGGCCTCGACCCGCTCGAGGACTCCGAGGCGTACGAGGCGGCTTGGCCCGCGACCCTCCAGCAGATGGAGGACCAGGTCAAGGCCGAGAAGGTCGCGGTCGCCGAGGCCGGTGGACTGGCCGTCATCGGCACCGAGCGTCACGAGTCGCGCCGCATCGACAACCAGCTGCGTGGACGGTCCGGACGTCAGGGCGATCCCGGCGAGACCCGCTTCTACCTGTCGCTCGAGGACGACCTGATGCGCCTGTTCAAGGCCGACTGGGTCAACTGGGTGCTGCAGACCATGAAGATCCCCGACGACGTGCCGATCGAGAACAAGCGCGTCACCGGAGCCATCGCCTCGGCGCAGGCACAGGTCGAGGCGCAGAACTTCGACACCCGCAAGAACATCCTCAAGTACGACGACGTCATGAGCCGTCAGCGCGAGGTCATCTACGCCGAGCGCCGCCGCGTCCTCGAGGGCGAGGACATGAACGAGTGGGTCCGCTCGATGATCGGCGAGGTCACCGCGGCCTACGTCACGGGCGCCACCGAAGGCTTCCCCGAGGAGTGGGAGCTCGGCCAGCTGTGGACCGCTCTCGGCACCCTCTACCCGGTCGGCGTCACGATCGAGCAGGTCGAGGACGAGGCCGGCGGCCGCGAGGGCCTGAGCCGCGAGTCGCTGACGGCCACGATCGCCGAGGACGCGCTCAAGGCCTACGAGCGCCGCGAGTCCGACCTCGGATCCGAGGTCATGCGTGAGCTCGAGCGTCG
>JBEVGQ010000015.1:0-6311 GCA_040511655.1 Aeromicrobium sp.
GAGGGGCTCAGCGACCTGGCCAACCAGTTCCACTACTCGCGCCTCACCGCCGACAACCGGATCCTCTACGGCGGGTACGACGCGGTCTACCACGCCGGCCGCCGGGTGCGTCCGGAGTACGAGGACCGCGAGCGGTCGTACCGCACGCTGGCGTCGCACTTCCTGACGACGTTCCCGCAGCTGGAGGGGATCGGCTTCAGCCACCAGTGGGCCGGCGCCGTCGACACGTCGACGCAGTTCTGCGCGTTCCACGGGCTGGCGCGCCGCGGACGAGTGGCGTACGCCGCAGGCTTCACGGGGCTGGGCGTCGCAGCGACCCGCTTCGCGGCCGAGGTCATGCTCGACCGCCTGGCAGGCGCCGACACCCCGCGCACGCAGCTCGAGATGGTGCGCAAGAAGCCGCTGCCCTTCCCGCCCGAGCCGTTCGCCAAGATCGGCATCGAGGCGACCAAGTGGTCGCTCGACCGCGCCGACCACCGCGAGGGACAGCGCAACCTGCTGCTGCGGACGTTGGACCGCCTCGGCCTGGGGTTCGACTCGTGACGACGGTCGAACAGGCGGCCGACCGCCTCCTGGTGCAGGACGCCGGCACGGCGGCGCTGGAGCACGAGCCCGTCGACGCCGCCGACGTGCTGGGCGGGCGCCCCACGACGGGGACGCTCCCGCTGTCGGACGCCGATGGCGTCGAGCTCGGCATCTGGGAGATCACGTCGGGCGTCGTGACCGACGTCGAGGTCGACGAGGTCTTCGTGGTGCTGTCGGGGCGTGGTCGGGTCGAGTTCGAGGACGGCTCGAGCATCGCGCTGGCCGCCGGCACCGTCGTGCGTCTGCGAGCCGGCGACCGCACACACTGGATCGTCTACGAGACCCTGCGCAAGATCTACGTCCTGCTGCCCGACCACGAGGAAGCCACGTCATGACCACAGCACCCATCACGGACGTCACCCAGAACACTGACCTGATTCAGAACTACGTCGACGGCGCCCTGGTCGACTCGGCCGCGACCGACTTCATCGAGCTGGTCGACCCCGCGACGGGACGCCCCGATGGTCGCTCGCCGATCTCGACGGCAGCCGAGGTCGATGCGGCGTTCGCTGCGGCCCAGCGGGCGTCGAAGACCTGGAAGCGCACGACGCCCAAGGCCCGCCAGCTCGCCCTGCTGCAGATCGCGGACGCGGTCGAGGCCGCGCGAGACGAGCTCGTCGAGCTGCAGTCGCGTGACACGGGTCAGATCAAGTCGCACATCGCGACCGAGGAGATCGACCAAGGCGTCGACCAGCTGCGCTTCTTCGCCGGTGCCGCGCGGCTGCTCGAGGGCAAGGCCACCGCCGAGTACGTCGAGGGGCTGTCGTCGAGCATCCGCCGCGAGCCGATCGGCGTCGTGGCGCAGGTGACGCCGTGGAACTACCCCTTCGCGATGGCGATCTGGAAGATTGCCCCCGCGCTCGCGGCCGGCAACACGATCGTGCTGAAGCCCAGCGACACGACGCCGCGCTCGACCGTCCGGCTGGCCGAGATCGCCGGTGAGATCCTGCCCGCCGGCGTCTTCAACATCGTCAACGGCAACGCCGACACCGGGCGTCTGCTGGTCGAGCACCCGGTGCCCGGCCTCGTCGCCATCACCGGCTCGGTGCGCGCCGGCATCGAGGTCGCCGTCTCGGCGGCCAAGAACCTCAAGCGCGCCCACCTCGAGCTGGGCGGCAAGGCGCCGGCCGTGGTGTTCGCCGACGCCGACCTGCAGGAGGCGGCCGAGGGCATCGCGGTCGGCGGCTTCTTCAACGCCGGCCAGGACTGCACTGCGGCCACGCGCGTCATCGTGCACGAGAGCGTCCACGACGAGCTGCTGCGGCTGCTGGTCGAGCAGGCGAAGGCCTCCGTGCCGGGAGCGCCCGACGACGAGTCGGCCGCCTACGGCACGCTCAACAACGCCGGCCACCTCGCGTCCGTCGAGCGGATGATCGCCGGTCTCGGCGACCACGCCACGATCGAGACCGGCGGCTCGCGCCTCGACGGCAACGGCTTCTACTTCCAGCCCACCGTGATCTCGGGAGTCCGCCAGGACGACGCGATCGTGCAGCAGGAGGTCTTCGGGCCCGTCCTGACCGTGCAGCCGTTCTCGACCGACGAGCAGGCCCAGGAGATGGCCAACGACGTGCCCTACGGCCTGGCCGCCAGTGTGTGGACCAAGGATCACGGACGAGCCCTGCGGATGACCGCCGAGCTCGACTTCGGCTGCGTGTGGGTCAACACCCACATCCCGTTCGTCTCGGAGATGCCGCACGGCGGGTTCGGGGCCTCGGGGCACGGCAAGGACCTGTCGGCGTACGGGCTCGAGGAGTACACCCGGGTCAAGCACGTCATGAGCAACGTGGAGGCATGAGATGACTCAGACAAGCATCGGCGAAGCAGTGGACGTCGTCGTCATCGGAGCCGGCGCGACCGGCCTGTCCGCAGCCCACGCCCTCCAGCAGGCTGGACGCTCGGTCGTCGTGCTCGAGGCACGTGACCGAGTGGGCGGCCGTCTGTGGACCGACGAGGTCGACGGGGTCGATCTCGAGCTGGGCGGCCAGTGGGTGTCGCCCGACCAGGACGAGCTGCTGCGCACGATCGACGCCTTGGGGCTCGAGACGTTCTCGCGATACCGCGAGGGCGAATCGGTCTACATCGGCATCACAGGGGAGCGCCGCACGTTCGAGGGCGAGCAGCTGCCGGTGCCGTCGGCGGTCGAGAAGGAGATGGTGCGGCTGACCGACCTGCTCGACTCGCTCGCCGAGCAGATGGATCCCGACCGCCCGTGGGACGCCCCCTTCGCCGGCGAGCTCGACGAGGTGAGCTTCGCGACGTGGCTCGGCGACCAGTGCGACGAGCAGGAGGCCATCGACAACATCGCGATGTTCATCGCCCAGGCCATGCTGACCAAGCCCGCGCACGCCTTCTCGGCGCTGCAGGCCGTGCAGATGGCCGCGAGCGCCGGCAGCTTCAGCAACCTGGTCGACTCCGAGTTCATCCTCGACAAGCGCGTCGTCGGCGGCCTGCAGCGCGTACCGCTGGCACTGGCCGAGCGGCTCGGCGACGTCGTCCGGCTCGGCCACGACGCCGAGCGCGTGCGCTGGAGCGACGCCGGTGTCGAGGTCGTCACGGGCGACCTGACGGTGTCGGCGCGCCACCTCGTGGTGGCCGTTCCGCCGACCGCGGTCTCGCGCATCCGGTTCGAGCCGCCGCTGCCGGCCGCGCAGCGCGAGGCCCGCCAGCACCAGTCGTTCGGGCAGGTCATCAAGCTGCACATCACGTACCCGACGCCGTTCTGGCGCGACGCCGGGCTCTCGGGCACGGTCTTCAGCCCGTACCAGCTGGTGCACGAGGCCTACGACAACACCAACCACGGAGACCCGCGAGGCACCCTCGTGGGATTCGTCTCCGACGAGCGCGCCGACGAGGTGCTGCGGCTCGACGCCGGGCAGCGCCGCGACGCCATCCTGACGTCGCTCGCGGCCTACTACGGCGAGCAGGCGCTGACACCGGCGTCGTACTACGAGAGCGACTGGACGTCCGAGGAGCTCGGCCAGGGGGCCTACGCCACGAGCTTCGACCTCGGTGGCCTCACCCGGTTCGGCCCGCGCCTGCGCGAGCCGGTCGGCCCCATCCAGTTCGGCAGCTCCGACGTCGCCGGCCTGGGCTTCCAGCACGTCGACGGGGCCCTGCGCATCGGCGCCGAGCTGGCCCAGCACATCATCGCCACCGACACACGAGAGGTGTGAGCATGACCGTCTCCGACCCGACCGGCCCCAACCCTCGGCATGACCTTCTCCAGCAGTCCGCGAAGGACAACCTGATCCTGCACTTCTCGAAGCAGGAGATCGACGACCTCCTCGTGATCGATCGGGCCGAGGGGCCGTACGTCTTCGACACGAAGGGCCGCCGCTACATCGACGCGCTGTCGAGCCTGTTCTGCTCGCAGCTCGGATACTCGTACGGCCAGGAGATGGCCGAGGCCGCGACCAAGCAGCTGACCACCATGGCGTTCAACACCAGCTGGGGCACGGCGCACCCCGCGACGATCGACCTCGCCGAGAAGATCAGCAGCCTCGCCCCCGCCGACGACTACCGCGTCTTCTTCACCGGCGGCGGCTCCGAGTCGGTCGAGTCCGCCTGGAAGATGGTGCGCGAGCACTTCATCGCGATCGGTCAGCCGCAGCGCACCAAGGCGATCGCCCGCGATCGCGCCTACCACGGCGTCACGCTCGGCGCGCTGTCGTTCACCGGCGTGCAGCCGTTCAAGGAGGGCTTCGGCACGCCGCCGGTCGAGGTCACCAAGGTCTCGAACACCAACCGCTTCCGCGCCGACGACGGCCACGACGAGGCGGCGTTCTGCGCCCGCCTGCTGGCCGAGGTCGAGGACGCGATCGTCGCGGCCGGCGCCGACGAGGTCGCCCTGATCATCGCCGAGCCGGTGCAGAACGCGGGAGGCTGCTTCACGGCGCCGGCCGGCTACTGGACGGGCCTGCGTGAGATCGCCGACCGCTACGGCGTGCTGCTGATGGCCGACGAGGTCATCACCGGGTTCGGACGCATCGGCGAGTGGTTCGCGTCGTCGCGCGAGGGCGTCGCCCCCGACCTGATCAGCGTCGCGAAGGGCCTCACCTCGGCGTACGCGCCGATGGGCGCGATGCTGGCCCGCGACCACGTCGTGGCTCCTCTGGTGGAACACAAGAAGGTGTTCCGCCACGGCATCACCTTCGGCGGCCACCCGCTCAGTGCGGCGCTGGCGTCCAAGAGCATCGAGATCATCGAGCGCGACCACGTGCTCGAGAACGTCCGTGCGCAGGCCGATCCGCTGCAGGCGCGCCTGCAGCACCTGCTCGACCTGCCGATCGTGGGCGACGTCCGCGGTGCCGGCTTCTTCTGGGCGATGGAGCTGGTCAAGGACGACGAGGCGACTCGCTTCGACCAGGCCGAGCGCGACGACCTGCTGCGCGGCTTCCTGCCGCGGCGGCTGCGCGAGGCCGGGCTCATCGCCCGCTGCGACGACCGAGGCGACGCCGTCCTGCAGATCGCCCCGCCGCTGATCAGCGACGCGGCCCTGCTCGACGACATCGTCGCCGGCCTCACCGACGTCCTGCGCGACGCCGGCAAGCACATGGGACTGTGACGAATTAGTCCGTCCGTTCGTGAAAGAACGGGCGGCCAACTGTGACAAGTAGGTATGACCGCGGGCTCCGCGCCCGCATCGTGCCACTTGAACCGAAAGGCCGCCCATGTCTCACGACCCTTCACGTCAGTCAGCCGCCCACGAACCCACGGTGCCGATCATCGGCGCGAGACGGATGGCTCGGCGGCTGGCGCTCGAGAACGCCGCGCAGGCGAGAGAGCTCTCCCGCCTGCGCGACATCGTCCAGCGTTTCGGCATCGCCGACGCGCTCGCGCGAACGGTCGCCCTGGAGGATCTGAGGGCCGAGCAGGCCGTCCAGGAAGCCCGCCTGCGAGACCTGATCGAGACGTCGCGCCACGTCGCGAGCGCCGGCGCCCAGCGGGGTGGGGTCAGCGGTAGTTGGTGAACTGCACCGCGAAGTCGAGATCGGCACCCTTGAGGAGCGCGATGACCTCTTGCAGGTCGTCACGCTTCTTGCTGGTGACGCGCAGCTCGTCGCCCTGGATCTGCACCTTGACGCCCTTGGGGCCCTCGTCGCGGATCAGCTTGGAGACCTTCTTGGCCTGCTCCTGGCTGATGCCCTCGCCGAAGGTGCAGTTGATCTTGGTGTCCTTGCCCGACTGACGGGGCTCGCCGTCCTCGAGGGCCTTGAGCGAGATGCCGCGCTTGATGAGCTTGTCCTTGAAGACGTCGAGCACCGCGAGTGCACGCTCGTCGGCGTTGGCGGTGATCTCGATGCCCCACTCGCCGCTCCACGTGATCTCGGCGCCCGTGTTCTTGAAGTCGTAGCGGGTCTGGATCTCCTTGACCGCCTGGTTGAGCGCGTTGTCGGCCTCCTGGCGATCGATCTTGCTCACGATGTCGAAGGACGAGTCGGCCATGGGTGCTCCTCGGTGCGGCGTACGGCGGGTCTGATTTCACTCAGCCTAATCGGCTGCGATAGGCTTGCTCGTCGTTGCCCCGGCAACACCCCGGCAGGTTGCCCGAGTGGCCAAAGGGATCTGACTGTAAATCAGACGGCTCAGCCTACGCAGGTTCGAACCCTGCACCTGCCACGGGACGAGAAGGGCCCCTGATCAGCGCAGACGCTGGTCAGGGGTCTTTCTTCTGCCCGGCCCAGACTCGGCGAGAAAGCCGAGTGGTCTGGCATTCAGGCGGAGTC
>JBEVGQ010000016.1:0-14378 GCA_040511655.1 Aeromicrobium sp.
CAAGTTCCCCGACGTCATCCACGCGGGCAAGCCCCACCCCGACACCGAGATCCCCCAGGCGCAGAGCGCTCACGACACGTTCTGGGACTTCGTCTCGCTGCACACCGAGGGGCAGCACCACGCGATCTGGAACATGTCGGACCGCGGCATCCCGCGCTCGTACCGGAGGATGGAGGGCTTCGGCGTCCACACGTTCCGCCTGGTCAACGCCGAGGGCGAGACGACGCTGGTCAAGTTCCACTGGAAGCCGCGCCTCGGCGTGCACTCGCTGACGTGGGAGGAGGCGCAGATCGCCGCGGGTGTCGACCCCGACTTCCACCGCCGCGACCTCGCCGACGCGATCGAGTCGGGCGCGCACCCCGAGTGGGACCTCGGCGTGCAGGTCTTCCCCGACACCCCCGACCAGATGTTCGAGGGCATCGACCTGCTCGACTCGACCAAGCTCGTGCCCGAGGAGCTGGCGTCGGTGCAGATCGTCGGCACCATGACGCTCAACGCCAACCCCGGCAACTACTTCGCCGAGACCGAGCAGGTCGCGTTCCACGTCGGCCACTTCGTGCCCGGCATCGACGCGACGGACGACCCGCTGCTGCAGGGACGGCTGTTCTCGTACCTCGACACGCAGCTGACCCGCCTCGGCGGGCCGAACTTCGACCAGATCCCGATCAACCGGCCGCACGCACCCGTCAACGACATGCTGCGCGACGGGTACCACCAGGACGCCGTGCACTCCGGCATCGCGCCCTACAAGCCCAACAGCATCGACGGCGGGTGCCCCTTCCTGGCCGGCGAGGACGTCAGCGCGTTCATCGACGTGCCGCAGGCCGTCGAGGCGTCCACCAAGGTGCGCGAGGCACCCGCGTCGTACGACGACCACTTCAGCCAGGCCCGGCTGTTCTACCTGAGCCTGTCGCCCGTCGAGCAGGCCCACGTCAAGCAGTCGTACGCCTTCGAGCTGGGCAAGTGCTACGAGCAGGCGATCAAGGAGCGTCAGCTGGTGGCCCTGGCCAACATCGACGCCGACCTCTGTCAGAAGGTCGCCGACGCGCTGGGGCTTCCGGCGCCCGAGCCGACGATCGCCCTCGTCGACGAGACGCCCAGCCCCGCGCTCTCGCAGATCGGCGAGACATGGCCGACCGACGGCCGTATGGTCGGCATCGTCGTGCCGGACGGTCTGGACGATCTCGGCGGCGTCCGCGAGGTCCGCGACGCGGTGTTCGCCGCGAAGATGGTGCCGCTCGTCATCGCCTCGCACGGCGGGACGCTCGACGACGGCAGCGGCGACCCGGTCGTCGTCCAGCGCACCTGGGTGACGGTCCGCTCGATCGAGCTCGACGCCGTCGTGCTCGCCGGTTCGCCGGCGGCCGCCCCCGACGCCGACCCGTCGGCCGACGCGAAGGCCGGGGCGCCCAGCACCGGCATGCTCGACCCGCGGGCCGCGCTGCTGCTGTCGGAGGCGTACCGGCACGGCAAGGCGATCGGCGGGTGGGGCGACACGGTCGCCGCGCTGGAGGCCAGCGGCCTGCCCGCCGCCCCGGCCGGCGTCTACGTCGGCGACGACGCGGGCGACGTCATGGCGAACCTCGTGACGCTGCTCGGCAGCCACCGGGTCTGGGAGCGCTTCCCGGCCTGAGCCGCACCCACCCAGCCCAGATCTGCGGGGTTGCGCACCGAATCTGCCATCCGATCCGGTGCGCTTCTCCGCAGATCTGGTTACACCACCTCGAAGACCCGGTCCATCTTGGTGATCTCGATGATGCGGGCGACGGCGTCCGACAGCCGGGTCAGCAGCAGGGTGCCGCCGCCGCGGTCCTGCTGCTTCTTGATGCCGAGCAGCGCTCCGAGCCCGCTCGAGTCGACGAACTCGACAGCGTGCAGGTCGAGCACGAGCGTGCGGTGCGAGACGTCGAGCTCGTCGACCTTGCCCCGCAGCTCGTCGGTGGTCTGGGTGTCGATCTCGCCGGCGACCGCCAGCACCGTCCGGCCCGCCACCTCGTCGTGCGTGAACGTCAGCTCGGTCATGATTCCGTCCTTCCGGCGGACGCCCACGTCCGCGCGCTCCACACACACTTGCCCTGATCGGTCGTGCGCATGCCCCACTCGTCCGACAGCGTCTCGACGATGCGCAGGCCCCGCCCGTGCTCGTCGTCGTCATCGGGGTCCTGCGGACGCGGCATGATGCCGGCCGCGTCGTCCAGCACCTCCAGCAGCACGCGAGCGCCGCTGCGCTGGAGCCGCAGGTCGACGGGCGCGCCGCCGTGGACCATCGCATTGGTGACCAGCTCGCTCGTGATCAGGGCCAGGTCGCGCATCACGACCTCCGGCACGTGCCACTGCTGGAGGCTGGACTGGACGAACTGGCGTGCCTCGGCGACCGTGGCGCGTCCGGTGTCGCGATGCATCGACATCGTGACTTCGTCGTCGGTCGCGACGGCGCGCGCGATCAGGATGGCGACGTCGTCGTCGGGGCCCTGCGGCAGGAGCGCGTCGACGATCGACTCGGGCACGCCCACCAGCGACGAGCCACCGTGCCAGTCGATGTGCCGCTCGAGCGCCAGGATGCCCTCGTCGATGTCGTGGCCGCGGTGCTCGACGAGGCCGTCGGTGTAGAACACGATCGTCGCGCCGGCCGGCAGGTCGACCTCCTCGGTCGGCACGTCGCCGTAGCCGGCACCCAGCGGCGGGCCGCCCGCGGTGAGGCGTCGCACCGCCCCGTCGCGTGCCGCGACGAGCGGCGGCAGGTGACCTGCGTTGGCGTACCGGACGGTCTCGGCGGCCGGGTCGTGCACGGCGTAGACGCACGTGACGATCTGGTCGCCGGCGAGGTCCTGCACCAGCACGTCGAGGTGCTGCATGACCTCGTGCGGCGGCAGGTCGAGCGTCGCGAAGGCACGCACGGCCGACCGGAGCTGACCCATGACGGACGCCGCCCGCACACCACGTCCCATGACGTCGCCCATGACCATCGCGGTGCGGCGGCCGTCGAGGTGGATGATGTCGTACCAGTCGCCGCCGACGTACGTCCCCTCGACGCCGGCCCGGTAGTAGGTCGCGACGTCGAGGTGCTCGATCTCGAAGGTCTCGGCCGGCAGGAGGCTGCGCTGCAGCTGCTCGGCGATCGAGTGCTCGCGCTGCGCCGCCTCCTCACGGGCCCGCGCCTCGGCCAGCGCCTGCTCGGCGGCGCGCTGCTCGGTGATGTCCTGCATCGAGCCCTGCAACGTGCGCGGAGCGCCCGACTCGTCGCCCTGCAGGGAGGCCCGCACCGTGACCAGCTTCTCGGTGCCGTCGGGGCGGACGATGCGCTGGTCGAAGGAGGCGAGCCCTCCGACCGTCAAGGAGGCGAGGGCGTGGGTGACCCGATCGGCGTCGTCGGGGTGGACCACGCCGGCGATCACGTCGGGGAAGTCCATCGCCTCGAACTCGGCGCGTGAGCGGCCGATCAGGCGCAGCAGCTCGTCGGAGCCCGTGACGGTCCTGCCCTCGAGGTCGACTTCCCAGCTGCCGACCTTGGCCAGGTGCTGCGCCTGGTCGAGCAGCGCCTCGCTGCGCTCGAGCGTCGCGCGGATGCGGCGTACCCGGTCGAGCTCGAGGTTGACCCCTACCCGCGCCAGCAGCTCGCGGGCCGCGAAGGGCTTGACCAGGTAGTCGGCCGCGCCGGCCTCGAGCCCCTCGACGGTGCCCTCCTCGCCGGCCCGGGCGCTGACCATGATGACCGGGACGCTCGTGGTGCGGGAGTCGGCCTGCATGCGCTTGAGCAGCCCGAACCCGTCGAGCCGCGGCATCATGACATCGGTGACGACCAGGTCGGGCACGGCGCCCTGGTGCATCTGCTCGAGCGCGTCGATGCCGTCGGACGCCGTCGTCACCGCGTAGCGCTGGCGCAGCAGGTCGGCCACGTACCCGCGCATGTCGAGGTTGTCGTCGACCACCAGGACGCGCGCGACGTGGTCGTCCAGGGGTCCGGCGGGTGCCGGCGCGTCGGCCTCGGGCGCGAGCCAGCGCCTCGCCTCGGACACGAGCGCAGTGGGAGCGGCCGCCCCCGCGGTGCGCGGCTCGGCGCTGTCGGTCACCTCGGCGGACGGCAGGTGCGCCCGGCCGAGCGGGACGCGCACCGTCATCTCGGTACCGACCCCCTCGGCGCTCGTGGCGCTGGCCTCGCCGCCGTGCAGGCGGGAGAGCTCGGCGACCAGCGCCAGCCCGATGCCCGAGCCCTCGTGGGTGCGCGACGCCTGGTTGCGGCCGCGGTGGAACCGCTCGAACAGGTGCGGCAGCTCGTCGGCCGCGATGCCCGAGCCGGTGTCACGCACCACCAGCACCGCGTGCCCGTCGTCCTCGCGCAGCGTCACCGAGATGCCGCCGTCGAAGGTGAACTTGAAGGCGTTCGACATCAGGTTGAGCACGATCTTGGCCCAGTGCTCGACGTCGACGTAGCAGTCGGACGAGAAGGGCTCGGTGTCGAACTCGAGCGACAGCCCGGCCTGCTCCGCCGCCGACTCGAACATCATGACGAGCGGCTCGGTGACGCGCTCGAGGTCGACGACCTCGAACTGCGACGTGATGCCGCCGGCCTCGAGGCGCGAGAAGTCGAGCAGGCTGTTGACGAGCTCGAGCAGCCGCTGCCCGTTGCGGTGGATGACGTCGAAGCGTCGACGCTGGACGTCGTCGGGGGCCAGGCCCGGGTCGTTCAGCGCGTCGGACGCCGGTCCGAGCAGCAGGGTCAGGGGCGTGCGGAACTCGTGGCTGACGTTGGTGAAGAAGTCGGTCTTGGCCTGGTCGAGCCGGGCCAGGGTCTCGGCGCGACGCTTCTCGCCGTCGAACGTGCGAGCCGCGTTGATCGCCGCGGAGAGCTGGCCGGCGAACAGGTCGACGAAGCCGGTGTAGACGTCGTCGACCGGACGGAACGGGCTGAGCCCCGCGACCAGGAAGCCGTAGGGCTCGCTCGACGCCGCGCCCACCAGGGGGACGACGAGGGCCTGCGCGGGAGGCTGGTGCCACGGTCCGGGCGGCGGGGCGTGCGGGAGGTCCGCCAGGTCGACGAGCACCTGGCGACCGGCCAGTGCGGCGGCCGCCGGCCACACCGGCGCCGGGTCGTCGAGGGCGATCGTCTCCGGTGCCATGGGGTGATCACCATCGACACCGGCGGCACAGGCACGCACCAGCTCCCGACCCGCGGGGTCGAGCAGGTAGACGATCCCGAACGGGAGCGACAACGGATCGGCATCGATCTGCTCGCACGCCGCGGCGATCGCCTCGGCCTCGGAGTGCCGTCCCGTGGTGCGGGCACCGAGGTCGCGCAGCGTCGTCATGTGACGGGTCGAGATCGTCTCCTCGGTCACCTCGCTGACGACGCAGAGCATCCCCTCGATGCGGCCGTCGTCGTCGGCCAGGGGGCTGTACGAGAACGTGTGGTACGTCTCCTCGACGAAGCCGCTGCGCTCCAGCAGCAGCTGCAGCGACTCGTCCCACGTCGCCTCGCCGGTCTCGACGACCGTGCGGACGCGCGGCCCGATGTCGTCCCAGATCTCCGACCAGACCTCGGGGGCCGGACGGCCGAGCGCCCACGGGTACTTGTCGCCCAGCGTGTCGCGGCGGTACGAGTCGTTGCAGAAGAACGTCAGCTCAGGGCCCCACGCCATCCACATCGCGAACTTGGACGACAGCAGGATGCGCACCGCGGCCTTCAGGCTGACGGGCCAGCCGTCCGGATCGCCCAAGGTGGTCGAGGCCCAGTCGACGGCCGCGAGGTCGCGACCCACCTCGCTGGACGTCCAGGTGCTGCGCATGGGTGATGTCGCCGTCCGATCGCCTCGAAGTCACTGCGTGGCCTGCCGGCCGGCGCGACTGCTTCACGCCTGGCACATGATTATGCCCACGGGCGCGCGGTCGTGCACGACGTGCCCGCGAGGCGTGACGGACGCCCGACATGAGGAGGGCGGGCCGGTCCGTCTGCGTGAGCCGGAGGCCCGCCGTCCTCGTGTGCGGGTGGTGCGTCGGATCGAGTGCGTCGATCTTCGCGACCGCCCGACACTTACCCCCGGTCCCGGAGCCCAAACATGCACATCGTGTGGGTCGCGAGGACGCCTGATGACACGACGACCTGAGACGATCGTGGAGCTGCGCGGGCGTCGGGTGCTCTTCTGATCCATCGACGGGAGCTGAGATGCGAACGATACGAACAGCTGTGTCTGTCGTGATCGCACTAGGGCTGCTGATCTCGGGATGCGCACAGGAGTGCCGGACGTCGGCGTATGACATCGAGACCAGCGTCCCCGGCGAGGTCACCCCGCAGATGGCCATCGGCGTGTGGGGCGATCATCACCTCGCTGGGAGGCCATCGCCGCCCGACGGCGGCTGGGTCGAAGAAGGAACGTCGAACGAGGGCACGATGCAGTTCACCAACGACGGCGGCTCGGGCTGGACCGCCGTGGTCTCCCCGACCGACAGCGGTGGCTGGGTGGTCTCGGCCGCCAGCTGGGGTCCGTGCCAGTTCTCCCGTTGACTGCGCACGCCCGGGATGACGTCCCCGGGTGGTGGGATTCGTCGAACCCCCTTGGGGTACGCATCCGCACGTCCCACCAGCCGAACGAGGAGCAGATCATGACCCAGGCACCTGACGAGAGCGCCAACCCCGCCGCCGACGAGGGACAGAACGATCCCGTCGATCCCGTGCAGGAGGGTGCGCCCGCGACTGGCCCCGAGGCGCCCGTCCCTCCCGGCGGATCCACAGACGCCGGCGCCTGACCCACCCCAGACACCCGACCCAGATCTACGGGGTTGCGCACCCTTGTTCACCTCGAATGTGGTGCACTTCTCCGCAGATCTGCCTCGGGGGTCAGCGCAGGAGGCCGCCGGTCAGGCGGCGGATGCGACTGTGCGCGATCGCTGCCCGTGCGGCGTTCATGCCGGGGGCCCCGTGCACGCCACCGCCCGGGTGGGCCGAGGCCGAGCCGAGGTAGAGCCCGCGCACGGGGGTCTCCGCACGACCCATGCCGGGGACTGGACGGAAGATCAGCTCCTGGTGCAGCTGCGACGTGCCGCCGTTGATGGCGCCGCCGATCAGGTTGGCGTCGCGCGCCTCCAGCTCGCGCGGCCCCAGCACGCGCCGGGTCAGCACGCGCGAGCCGAAGCCGGGGGCCAGTGCCTCGATGCGCGCCTGCATGCGATCGGCGAAGCGCTCGCAGTCGCCGCGGTCCCACTCGCCCCGGACCGACCCGTCACCGGCGTCGCCGACCGAGTGCTGCGGGACGTGCGTGTAGGCCCACAGCGACTCGGTGCCGGCGGGCGAGCGCGTCGGGTCGGACGTCGTCATCTGGCCGGCCAGCATGAACGGCGCCTCAGGGATCAGGCGGGCCGAGACCTGCCCGTGGGCCTGGGTCATCTGCTCGACCGAGTCGGCCACGTGGAACGTGCCCGGCGCGAACGGCGGTGCAGAGGCCCACGGGACGGGTCCGTCGAGCGCCCAGTCGACCTTGACCGTGGACGGGTCGAGGTCGAACGACCGCATCGCCGACCGCGTGCGCGCCGGCAGGTCGTCCGACGACAGCAGCCGCCCGTACAGGTGCGGCGCGACGATGTCGGCGACGACGGCGCGTCCGGCGGCGAATCGCTCGCCGTCGGCGGTCAGCACGGCGGTGGCGCGCCGGTCGACGACCTCGATCCGCACCGCCTCGGCGGAGCACCTGACCTCGCCGCCGAGCGACTCGAACCGCCGACGCAGCGACTGGGTCAGCTCGCCGGCACCGCCCTGCGGCACGGGAAATCCGACGGTCTGGCCGAGCATCGACATCAAGATGCCCATGAGTCCCGAGCCGGGCGCATTGAGGGGGATGTCGGCATGGCCCGCGTTGCCCGCGATGACCAGGCGAGGGCCGACGCCGCCGAAGCGCGACAGGCCGACCTCGTTCGCCGGGGTGAGCATGGTCTTGACGAAGTCGAGCCCGCCGACGCTGCGCAGCCGCGCCAGAGCCCCCACGCCGTTCCTGACCGGCGGGAAGGGCGACAGCAGCGCCTTGACCATCTGGTCGCCGATGCGGTCCCACTGCGCGCACAGCTCGAGCCAGGCCTGGCCGTCTCCGGCGTGCGCCTGGTCGAACAGTCCTGCCGTGACCTCGCGGTCGCGGTGCAGCATCCCCCACCCGCCGTCGCGCAAGGGGTGCCCGAGCACGGCGGGCGCGTGCACCCACGTGAGCCCGTGGTCCTCGAGACGGAACGACCTGATCGTCGGGGAGGCCTCGGCCAGCGGGTAGAACGCGCTGAACGTGTCGTGGACGAAGTCGGGATGCACGTCGCGCGCGCTCCTGACCGCCCCGCCCACGTCGTCCTGTGCCTCCAGCACGAGCACCGACCAACCGGCGTCCGCCAGGTGGTTGGCGGCGACCAGCCCGTTGGGGCCGGCCCCGATCACGACCGCGTCGTGGCTGGGCGCGGTCATGCGGCGGACCTCTTCGTCGCTCCCCTGACCAGCGCAGACGCGTTGCGGACGATGCCGACGAGAGGATTGCCCTGACTGCCGCGCGGCTCGTTGCCCTCCTCGACGGACGCGAGGACGTTGCCGGGCGTCGCCCCGACCGGCGTCGTGCCGTCCATCGCGGCGAGGCGGAACAAGGGCCCCACCAGGCGGTCGAAGACGCCCGGAAGGGCGCTGAAGCCGAACCGGATCAGGTCGTTCGAGACGTTGACCTGCGTACGAGCACGGGGGTGGTCGAGGCGGCGCAAGGCGATGCGGGCCACCTTGTCGGGGCCGGCCACCGGCGGGGGCGGACGGCCGAGGTAGCCGTCGTAGGTGGCCGCCTGCTCGTAGATCGGCGTGTCGACGCCACCCGGCGCGACGTACGCGACGTGCACGCCGCGCAGGTCGCGGTTCTCGACCTGCAGCTGCCGAGCCAGCGCGCGGACGCCCCACTTGCTGAGCACGTAGGGGCTCATCGACGGGACGGCGATGTGACCGATCAGCGAGCCGATCAGCACGAGGGTGCCTGCCTGCTGCCGTCGCAGCACCGGCATCGCGTGGCGGGCGACGTTGACCGATCCGACCAGGTTCGTGCGCAGCACGCCGTCGAAGACGTCGGCGGGGATCTGCTCCGTGCGCCCGTAGGCCACGACCCCGGCGGAGTGCACGACGGCGTCGACGACGGGATGCTCTGCCAGCACCTGCGCGAAGCAGTCGGCCACCGCGGCGTCGTCGCCGACATCGGTCGGCACGACCATCACCGACGCAGCGCCCCTGCTGCGGCACTCCTGGGCTGCCACCTCCAGGGCCGCTCGTCCGCGGGCGACGAGCACCACGTGGTCGCCCTGCTCGGCGGCCTGTCGGGCGGTCGCCCTGCCGATGCCGCTCGAGGCGCCCGTGACGACGATGACGCGTGCGCCACGCGTCACGGCTTGAGCACGACCTTGATGCAGCCGTCCTGCTTCTTCTGGAACATCTCGTACGCGCCGGGAGCCCCGCTCAGCGGCAGCCGGTGCGTCGCGAGCGACTCGGTGCCCAGCACGTCGGCGTCCTGCTCGAGCACCTTGACGATGTCGTCGGTCCAGCGCTTGACGTGGCACTGGCCGAGACGCATCGTGATGCCGCGGTCGAACATCTCCATCAGCGGCATGGGATCGACCTCGCCGCCGTAGACACCGCTGACCGAGACCGTCCCGCCCCGTCGCACCGACTTGATGGCGGTGGTCAGCGCGTCCAGACGGTCGATGGCAAGGCGGTCGATCACGGGCTTGGCGACGGCGTCCGGGAGCAGCCCGGCCGCGGAGATCGCCTTCTCGGCGATCGGGTTGCCGTGCGACTCCATGCCCACGGCGTCGACTGTGCCGTCGGCACCGCGTCCGGCGGTGAGGTCGAGGATCGCCGACGGCACGTCGTCGACCTGGTCGATGTCGACGACCTCGAAGCCCCACGAGCGGGCCAGCTCGAGCCGCTCGGCCACCCGGTCGACGCCGATGACGCGCACGCCCGCCTGCTTGGCGATGCGAGCGGTCATCTGCCCGATCGGACCGAGCCCGAAGACGGCGAGCGTCTGCCCCTCGGTGACGTCGGCGTAGGCGAAGGCCTGCCACGCGGTCGGGATGACGTCCGAGACGTAGAGGAACCGCTCGTCCGCAACGCCCTCGGGCACCTTGATCGGTCCGAACTGCGCCTGCGGAACCCTGAGGTACTCGGCCTGGCCGCCGGGCACCGCGCCGTACATGTCGGTGTAGCCGAACAGCGACGCGCCCTTGCCGTGCTCGGTGTTCTGCGTGGTCTCGCACTGCGCGAACAGGCCACGCGAGCACATCCAGCAGTGGCCGCACGAGATGTTGAACGGCACGACGACGCGATCGCCGATCTCCAGGTCGCCGGCCTCGGAGCCGACCTCTTCGATGATGCCCATGGTCTCGTGGCCCAGCACGTCACCGGGGTGCAGGTACGGGCCGAGGACCTTGTAGAGGTGCAGGTCGGACCCGCAGATCGCGGTCGACGTGACCTTGATGATCGCGTCGGTGGGCTGCTCGATGCGGGGGTCCGGGACCTCCTCGACCGAGACCTTCTCGGTGCCCTGCCATGTCAGTGCCTTCATACGGTGCTCCTGGTGGTCGTGGGGCGGTTCTCGGCGATGTAGGCGAGCCGGCGCAGCGTCTCGGTGTTGCGCCACTTGAGCGTCAGACCCTTGAGCGGCTCGGGCACCAGCACACCCGGGCCGGCGACGGCCTGCTCGCGGATCGTGACCTCGGTGCCGGCGCCCGCCGCGGCGAGCTCGATCTGCACCTCGGCCTCGCCCAGCGGCCAGCCGCGGGCCTGCAGCCGGATCATCCGCTGCGGCTCGATCTCGGTCACGCTCGTGGTGTCGTCGATCAGCGCGGGCCACACGCCCACCGAGTGGTGGATGCGGGAGCCGACCGCCGGGAACGACTCGTCGACCTCGCGGACCCGCGACGCGCCGACCACCCACAGGGGATAGGTCCAGCCGTCGGACAGGACGTCCCACACCCGCTGAGGGGTCGTGTTGATCGTGCGCGTGTTGACACTCATGACGCGTGCGTACCCGAAGCCCGGATGCCGAACCATTCGCGCTCGTCACGCCACCTGTCCAGGACAGACGGCCCTCTCGGCTCTCAGCGAATTCTTGGTTTGTCAGGCTTGAACGGAGCGACGGAGGTGTCTACAAAAGTCTCGTAGTTGAGTCATATCGACTCAACCTCGAGAACTCACCCCTTCTGGAAGGAGATCTGACATGAACGCGATGACCTTTGATCCTTTCGCCGAGCTCGACCGCCTCACCGGAGGCCGCACCCCGCTGCGCACGGGCCCGCGCGCCGTGCCGGTCGACCTGTTGAGGGACGGCGACCAGTACGTCCTGACGGCCGACCTGCCAGGCGTCGACCCGGGCTCGATCGACATCGACCTCGACGGGCACGTGCTGACGATCCGCGCCGAGCGGACGGCCTCCACGCACGAGGGCGCGCAGTGGATCGCGCAGGAGCGCCGCACCGGCAGCTACATGCGGCAGTTCACGCTGGGTGACGGCATCGACACCGAGCGCATCTCGGCGAGCTACGACCACGGCGTGCTCTCGCTGACGATCCCGCTCAGCGAGAAGGCACGTCCGCGCAAGATCGAGCTGACGAGCGCCTCCGACCAGGCCTCGATCGTCGCCTGACCGGCACCCCCACAGGACCCGACCGATACGCTCGGTCGGGTCCTGTCGATGGGGAGGAACCCGATGACCGAATCAGCAGACCGTCCCGCCACCAGCCACGACGCAGAGCCCTGGGAGCCCGGGCCCAACGCGCCCGAGGGCGGCTGGGAGGACGACGACCTCGTCGATGAGATGTCGGAGGAGTCGTTCCCGACCAGCGATCCGCCGTCGACCTGGGCGGGCGAGGACCCCGCCGCCCCCGCCACGTAGGCGAGACTCCAGCCCCGATCTGCGGAGCCCCGCACGCTTCTGAGCGTCCGGTTCGGTGCTCTACTCGGCAGATCTGGGGATCTTGTCGTCCAGCCCACGATGCCCGGCCCCGTCGAGGGCCTGCAGCAGGACGGCGCGGGCCACCTGGACCAGTCGGACGTCGCGCTCCTGCGAGAGCCGTCGAAGGATCGAGAACGCGCGATCGGCGTCGACGCCGTAGCGCTCCATCAGCGCTCCCTGCGCCTGCCCGACCACCGTGCGCGCGTCGAGGGCGGCGCGCAGGCCCGTGATCCGCTGCGCGGACCGCAGGGCCACCGACACCTGCTGCGCCAGCACGGCCCCGACCTCCACGTGCTCACGAGTGAACGCGTGACCGGGCGACCCGTAGATGATCAGAGCACCGACCCGCCGGCCGTTCGCATGGATCTCGCTCGACAGGACGCTCTCGAGCCCCAGCTCGGCCGCCCGCGGACCCCAGCTCGGCCAGCGGCGGTCGGAGGCCAGGTCGTTCGACACCACCGTGCGCGACTCGACAGCGGCATCGATGCAAGGGCCCTCGTCGAGCGCATCCTGCAGCTCGTCGGCGCGGCGGACGGTGCCGTGGGTGGGGCTGACGGTCTCCAGATGAGGCACGTGGTCCCGGATCACGGTGGCGCCGGCGTACGGCGTCGCCAAGGTCTGAGCCGCGAAGGCGACGGCCTGCTGGACGGTCTCACCGGTCGTCGGCGTGTCGGCCAGGTCGTCGAGAAGCTGCTGCAGGCTGCGATCGTCGATCGGCGACATCCAGTCCTCCTCGGCACCACCGACCACGGGCCGGGCCGTCGGCATCCTCAACACCACCATATTCGGGGGCCGCCCACAAGGCGAAGCGCGGACGGCCCTCCTGCCGGCGACCTTCACCGGACGGATGTCCTCGTCCTGCGTCGGGGCGCTGACGGACGGTCAGGCCTTCCGCCACTGGGCGCCCGCCACGACCTCCGCCGCCCACGACGTGAGCTGACGTCCGTGGTCGATCGCGTCGCGGACGAGCCGGTCGTACGCCTCGGCCATGTCGATCGCCTGCTGCTCGGCCAACACGCCCTTGGCCTGTTCGACCACGATGCGCGAGTCGAGCGCCTCGGTCAGTCGCTCGGCCAGCCTCGACGCGTCGATCTCGCCCACGTTGAGCACCAACATCGTCGCGATGTCGGCGAAGGCACGAGCCACGGCGTCCTCGTCGGGCGAGAACGCGACGTCCGAGCGACGGAACAGGCCCATCGCGCCGAGCACGGTGCCGTGCCAGACCAGCGGAGCGGCGTGGACCGACAGCAGTCCCGCCTCGAGCATCGTCGGGGCGAACGACGGCCAGCGCCCGCACAGCTGCTCGGGCGAGTGCGCCTGCACCGTGGTGCGGGTCTCGAAGGCCTCGACGCAAGGGCCCCCGCCGACGTGCAGCTGATGCACCTCGAGCTCGAGGGCACGGTGGCTCGAGGCCGCCAGCAGCTCGAGCCGTCCCGACGGCGCGATGACCAGCACGCCCCCGGCGTCGACGCCCAGACCCGTCTTGCAGTTCTCGAGGAGAGCCGACAGGGAGCCCACGACGTCGTGCGCCCTGGTCAGGGACGAGGACGCGTCGGCCAAGGCCTGCGTCGCGCGTGCGATGTCCATCAGTCGCCCTCGATCGTGAAGTCCCGGAAGTTGATGTGACGCTGGACGACCTGCTGGGCGATGTCGACCATGCTCACGTTGTTGGCGAAGGCCTGACCCCGCAGCAGCGCCAAGGCGTCCTCGGGGCGGACCCCTGTCTGGGAGATGATCATCCCAGTCGCCTGGTGCACCTGGGCACGCCCCGCCCATCCCTCGGCCAGGCCGTCGTCGCGGGTGCCGATCGCCGGATCCTGCAGCAGCGCCGTGCCGATGGCGACACCCAGGAGTGCGGCGCCCCGCAGGTCGCGTGGTCCGGGCGCGGCCGGCGCGTGCGTCGTGAGCGTGCCGATGATCGTGTCATGGGGGCGCAGGGGCACCGCGACCATGACGCCGTTGAAGCCGAGCCGGCCGACGTGCTCGTGCAGGAGCGTCCACTCTCCGCCGCCGGCGGCGGTGAAGTCGGCCACCTGCACGGCACCCGCTTCGAAGGCCGACCGGCTCGGGCCCTCGCCGACGACGTCCTGCAGGTCTTCGAGCCTGCTGGCCACGTCGTCGGTGGCGGCGGCCACGACCATCGACTGCGAACCGGTCATGAGCGTCAGCGCCGCGCCCTCGGCCCCCAGCATCAGTCGTCCCGCCTCGCACAGGCGGTACGACGTGGGCTCGACCCCGTGCACCTCGGCCAGCACGCGCGCAAAACGGCCGATGAATCGATGCTGCGTCTCGGCCATGGCCGCCACGCCCTTCCTAAGATCTCCCGCGCTCGGAGTCGTCCCCGGGAGCTCGTGACCCCACGGTAGCGCTCCGCGACCGGATGCGACCCTCCTCGCAAGAAAGAGCCCCCGACCAGCGTTGGCGCTGGTCGGG
>JBEVGQ010000017.1:0-12586 GCA_040511655.1 Aeromicrobium sp.
CAGCGCACGTCAGCGGAAGGACACGCGCATCCGCGTCATGGCACGGCCGTCCTGGGTGCCCGACGAGATGCCGACCGCCGACAGCTTCGAGACGGACTCGATGTTCTTGCGGACGTCGGCCGGCGGATCGGCCTCGAGCAGCTTGTCGAGGATCGTGCCGATGTTGACGTAGAGCCCGGTCGAGGCCTCGTCGCCGTCGGGGATGACGCTCTGGAACGCCTTCTCGTCGCCGAGGGAGCCCTTGGGATCGGTGATCGCGTCGGCCGCGCCCTGGTTGCTCGCCAGCACCGCACCGTCGTCGGTGGGCGAGGTGATCAGCGGGACGCCGGCCTTCGAGGCCTGCGCCGCGATGCGCTCGACCAGGTCGAGCGCCGGCGCCTTCTCGGACGTGAGCGCGAGCGCCACGTCGAGGCCGCTGAGGGCCTCGGGCCCCGAGAGCGTCGGCAGCTTCTCGAGGTTCTTGGACCCGATGGCCAGCGTGAGGTTGTCGCCGAACAGGGTCTCGAGGTCCTCGGGCAGCTTGAAGCCGGTCTCGAGCTCGATCTGGTCGATGAACCGCTGGATGTCGAAGCCGCCACCGAATCCGTCGCCGCCGAAGTCATCTCCGAAGTCGTCACCGAGGCCGCCCCCGTTGGGGTCGGTGGGATCGCTGCCGAACGGGTCGTCGGGGTCGAATGACGGCGACGGGCTGGACGGCGCCGGGAACGTCGGTGTCGCGGAGGTCGGGGCGGGGATCGTGCTGATCGGGTCGACGAGCGCGCTCGACGGGGTGCTGCTCACCGTGTCGTCGACGACCGCGGACCGACGCTCGAACTCGCTGAGGAACGACTCGAAGCCCTCGGCCACCTGCTTGCCGGCGCCCGAGACGGACAGGGCTGCGACGGTGTCGCTCGGCAGCTTGCCGAGCGCAGCCACCTTGCCGTCGCCCTTGGTCGGCGACATCCCGCCCAGCACGGCGACCTCGATCGCGTCGCCGTCGGCGCGCAGCGTGGTCGCCACGGAGCCGGCCTTGACGAGCTCGCCGAGCTGGGGGCCGAGGGCCTCCTTGGCCTCGGGCAGGTCGGCCAGGCTCTTGAGGTCGGCCCAGGCTGACGCGATGCCCTGGTCGCCCAGCGCGTCGACGTCGTTCGAGAACGTCTTGTTGTCGCCCAACGTCGCCTTGTCGGTCGCGGCGACGGCCTTGTCGACCTCGGCCTGCGTGGGGGCGATGAGGGCGTAGCCGTCGCGGTAGGCGATGCCGTACTTCTCGTCGGCGCAGGCGAACAGCTTCTTGATGCCGGCGCGCGACTTGTCCTCGTCGGTGGTCTGCACCGCGATGAGGGCGGTGCGGTCCTTGATGCTGGCGCCCACGCCGATGCGGTCGCCGAGCCAGGGCTCGACGTCCTTGTCGTAGTCGACGTCCTTGCACTCGCTCGCGAGGATCTTGGGGAAGACCAGCTCGCGGATGTCGGCCTCGTCGTTCTTGATGCCGATCTCGTCGGCCAGGTCGGGGACCTTGCGCAGCAGCTTGAACAGGTTGATCTTCTGGCTGGCCGAGGGGTCGAGGTCGAGGCGGAGGTACACCTGCGTCGAGGCCGGCATCACGTCGTGCGGCTGGGTGCCGCCTCCGCTGAGGCGGTTGTAGACGGCGTAGGCGCCGATGCCGCCGGCCACCACCAGGGCGACGGCGATGCCGCCGATGATGGCGGCGCGGCCACCCTTGCCCCCGCCGGTCGCGACCGGCGCGCTGTCAACCGGTGGCGGCGGAGGCGGCGGCGGAGGGGGGACGGCTGAGGCGCCGAGGGGCGCCGTCGACGGAGCGGCCGGGGGTGGTGGCGGTGGCGGCGGGACGGGAGTGTGGTCGCTCATGGAGATCCCTCTCAGCGAAAATCTTGGGTCACCAGAGCCTATCCGAGCCTGACGCCCTGTCTTACCGGTCGATCGGCCTTACCGGTCGATCTTCGTGACCGTGAAGCTCTTGTCCAGCTCGACCGTCAGGTCCTGGCCGTCGGGCATCAGCACATCCACCTCGTAGGCGTGGTCGGCGTCGTCGCTGCCGCTGGTCTCGGTGACCTTGCCACCGCCGGCTGCCTTCAGAGCCGCGGCGCTGGCCTTGGCCAGGGTGTCGCCGGTGAGGGGCTGGTCGTCGCCGGAGCCTGCCGCGGACGGAGCAGCGTCGCTCGGGTCGGCGGGCGGGGTGGCCGAGGGGGAGTCGGTGGCGAGCTCGGCGGCCTTCGGCGGGCTGTTGGTCACGGAGAAGGAGTCGTCAAGCTCGACGTCGATGTCGGTGCCGTTGGGCAACGTGACCTCGACCTGGTACGCGTACGGGTCGTCGCCGTCGCCGCGCTCGGCGTCGGTGACCGCGCCGCCGCCGACGTACTTCAGGGCGGCAGCCGAGGCCTTGTCGCGATCGGCCGACGAGAGGGCCTCGTCGTCGCTGCCGCCACATGCGCCGAGGGTCAGGGCGAGGGCGGCGGTCAGGCCGACTGCGGCGAGACGGGGACGGAGGGTGGAGCGGGTTCGGACGGTCGTGCGCATGATGTTCTCCTGGTGCTGGGGAATCGGGGATCGTTCTCGATGACCTCAGGAAACCGAACCGAGGTGAGTGCCCCGTGAGACCGCTGTGAGGGCGTTCTTATGTTTGGTCGGACCGTTCATCCCTCGTCGGCATCGGCGAGCGCCATGGGGTCGCCGCACGACGACCCGGGTGACTCGTGGCCTGTGGTGTCGTCGAAAACGATGACAGCGCCTACGTCCGCATCCTCGCTACCTTCGAGACGCATCGATCCAGCACCGACGCCGAGCGTCGCAGAGGAAGAACGAGACCACCATGTTCCGCACTGAAGGCGAGAAGGTCGCCCGTGGCAACTACGACGTCCAGGCCACGTGCCCCAGGCCGGCTCTCCGTGGGGCCGGCGGCACGCGGACGCCAGCCCACGGAGAACCGAGCATGTCGGTCTCCCGTGACCCTGGTGGTCGGTACGTCGGTCTCGCCGGAGCGGTCGAACAAAACAATCAGGCTTGACTGTTTGTGGGTCGGCGAGGCATGGTGTTCGGGTGACGACCGAGACCGCCTCCCGCACGTCCCAGGGTGAGCGCACCCGCGCGATGCGCCTACGTCTGATGGAGGCCACGGTCGACTCGCTCGTCGAGCTCGGCTGGTCCGGCACGACCACGACCGTCGTGAGCCAGCGCGCCGGTGTCAGTCGCGGTGCGCAGCTGCACCACTTCCCGAGCAAGCAGGCCTTGGTCGTTGCGGCCGTCGAGCACCTCACCGACCGTCGGCGCGACGACATGCGCCGCCATGCCGAGGGTCTGCCCGAGCACGACCGCATCCGAGGCGTGCTCGAGATCCTCGCGGCCCAGTTCGTGTCGCCGGTGTTCTTCGCCGCGCTCGAGCTGTGGGTGGCCGCCCGCACCGACGCCGAGCTGCGCGAGTCGGTGGCGCCCCTCGAGCGGCGCATCGGACGCGAGACGCACGCCTACGCCGTCGAGCTGCTCGACGTAGACGAGAGTCGGGGTGACAACCGGCAGCTCGTGCAGGCGACGCTCGACCTCGTCCGTGGCCTCGGCCTCGCGGCCTCCCTCAGCGACGACGCCGCTCGTCGTGCGACCGTCCTCGACTCGTGGGCCGCGGTCCTCGAGCGCGAGCTGGACCCATCGTGATTGAAACCATCGTGATTGAGCCATCGTGGAAGGCGACCGCATGAGCACGCTCGACGACGTCCTGTCCGACCTCACCGCCGAGAGCATGCAGCTCGACCAGTGGGTCGCCGGCCTGGCCGAGCCCGCCTGGGCGACCGTCACGACGCCCGAAGGGTGGACCGTGACCGACCAGGTCGCCCACCTGCACTGGACCGACCTGGCGTCGCTCACGGCGCTGACCGATCCCGAGGCCTTCGGCGCGATGCTGCGCGACGCGGCATCCGATCCCACCGGGTTCGTCGACGCCCAGTCGGCCGAGACCGCTCTCCTCCCGCCCGGCGACCTGCTGCTGGAGTGGCGTGCGGGCCGGGTCGAGCTCGACGCTGCCCTGCGCGCGGTGCCCGCGGGCGAGAAGGTGCCGTGGTTCGGGCCGCCCATGAGCCCCACCTCGATGGCGACCGCGCGCATCATGGAGACCTGGGCGCATGGCCACGACATCGGCGAGGCGCTGGGCATCACGATCCCGCAGACCGGGCGGGCCAAGCACGTCTGCCACATCGGCGTGCGGGCCCGCGGCTACACCTACCTCGTGCGCGACGAGCCCGATCCGGGCGTCGACATCCGGGTCGAGCTGACCGGGCCGGACGGCGAGACCTGGGCCTGGGGCGCGGCGGACGCCGCCGAGCGCGTGACGGGGTCGGGCCACGACTTCGCCCTGCTCGCGACTCGGCGCCGCCACCTCGACGACGTCGACGTGACGGCCGAGGGCGAGCACGCCGCGCACTGGCTCACGATCGTCCAGGCCTTCGCGGGCCTGCCCGGTGCCGATCCCGTCCGACTGGCCGATCGATGACCACGGACGCCGTCCGCATCGGCAACTGCTCGGGCTACTACGGAGACCGGCTCTCGGCGATGCGCGAGATGCTCGAGGGCGGCGACCTCGACTACCTCACGGGCGACTACCTGGCCGAGCTGACGATGCTGATCCTCGGCCGCGACCGGATGAAGGACGAGTCGCTCGGATACGCGAAGACGTTCGTCCGGCAGATGACCGAGTCGATGGCGCTGGCGAAGCAGCGCGGCGTGCGGATCGTGGCCAATGCCGGCGGGCTCAACCCGGCCGCGCTCGCGGCGAGGCTGCGCGAGATCGCCGCCGACCGGGGCCTCGAGCTCTCGATCGCCCACGTCGAGGGCGACGACCTGAGTGCGCGGTTCACCGACTCGCTGACGGCCAACGCGTACCTGGGCGCCTTCGGCATCGCGGCGGCGCTCAGGGCGGGCGCCGACGTCGTCGTGACCGGACGCGTCACCGACGCCTCGGTCGTGGTCGGCCCGGCCATCGCGCACTTCGGCTGGGACAGGGACGATCTCGACCAGCTGGCGGGCGCGGTCGTGGCGGGCCACGTCATCGAGTGCGGCACGCAGGCCACGGGGGGCAACTTCTCCGGGTTCACTCATGTCGACATGTCGACTCCGCTCGGGTTCCCGATCGCCGAGATCGGTGCTGACGGATCGGTCGTCATCACCAAGCACGAGGGCACGGGCGGGGCCGTCACGGTCGACACGGTCACAGCCCAGCTGGTGTACGAGATCCAGTCACCGCTCTACCTCGGCCCCGACGTCTCGACCAAGCTCGACTCGATGTCGCTGCGCCAGGTCGCGCCCGACCGGGTGGCGATCTCGGGCGTCGTCGGCGAGCCGCCGCCGGCCACCACGAAGGTCTGCCTCAACGCGCTCGGCGGCTTCCGCAACTCCGTCGAGTTCCTGCTGACGGGGCTCGACGTCCCGCAGAAGGCGGCGCTCGTCAGGCAGCAGATCGAGGCGGCGTTCGCGGCCGGCACCCGTCCCGACACCGTCGAGTGGCACCTCGACCGCACCGACGCAGGCGACCCCGACACCCAGGCACGGGCGACGTCGCTGCTCAGGCTGAACGTGCGCAGCGACGCCCCCGAGCCGGTCGGACGGGCCTTCAGCGATGCGGCCATCCAGATCGCCCTGGCGTCGTACCCCGGCTTCAGCGTCTCCCGCCCCCCGGCGGCCGGTACGCCCTACGGCGTCTACCGCGCCGCCTACGTCCCTCAGACCGAGGTGCCGCACGTCGTCGTCCACGCCGACGGCCGCCGCGAGGACATCCCGCCGCCGAGTGACGCAAACCCGTCGGCTGGGGGCACCTCCCGCTTGCGGGGGAGTGGCGCAGATTCGCACGAATCGCCATCTCAGAATCGCGGAGCTGCGCCGCTCGCGGAGCCGGGGGGGACGACGCGGACGCCGCTCGGACGTCTGGTGCATGCCCGATCGGGCGACAAGGGCGGCGACGCCAACATCGGCGTCTGGATCCCGGCCGACCATCCCGCCCGCGACGACGCCTATGCGTGGCTCGTCGATCTCCTCGACGTCGACACCGTGCGCGAGCTGCTGCCCGAGGCGGCCACTCTCGACATCGACATCCACCTCCTGCCCAACCTGCGCGCGGTCAACATCGTCGTGCACGGCCTGCTCGGCGAGGGCGTCGCATCGTCCACTCGTCTCGACCCGCAGGCGAAGGGCGTCGGCGAGTGGTTCCGTGCTCGCGTCTGCGAGATCCCGACCGTCCTGCTGCTCGATCCTGCCGCGGAGGCCTCCCCGTGAACGTCTGGAACACCCCCGAACGCATCGCCCTGCGCGAGATGGTCACGTCGTTCACCGAGAAGGAGATCGCCCCGCACCTGCCGGACTGGGAGGACGCCGGGTTGCTTCCGCGCGAGCTGCACCAGAAGGCGGCCGCGGCGGGCCTGCTCGGCATCGGCTTCGCCGAGGAGGTCGGCGGCTCGGGTGGCGACGTCGTCGACGCGACGATCATGACCGAGGCGGTGCTGGCGGGCGGCGGCTCCAGCGGCGTGCTCGCGAGCCTGTTCACGCACGGCATCGCGATCCCGCACATCGTCGACAGCAAGAACGCCGACCTCGTCGACCGCTACGTGCGTCCCACCCTGGCGGGCGAGAAGATCGGCTCGCTCGCCATCACCGAGCCCGGAGGCGGCTCGGACGTCTCGGGGCTGACGACGCGAGCCGTGCGAGATGGCGACGAGTACGTCGTCACCGGCGCGAAGACGTTCATCACCTCGGGCGTGCGGTCGGACTTCGTCACCACCGCCGTGCGTACCGGTGGCAGCGGCTTCGGCGGCATCAGCCTGCTGGTGATCGACCAGGGGCTGCCCGGCTTCACGGTCTCCAAGCCCCTGCGCAAGATGGGCTGGCACTGCTCCGACACCGCCGAGCTGACGTTCGACGCCGTGAGGGTGCCGGCGAGCAACATCGTCGGGGACGTCGACGGCGGCTTCGGGCTCATCGTCAACCAGTTCGTCAACGAGCGGCTCAGCCTCGCGACCCAGGCCTATGCGACGGCGCAGCGCTCGCTCGACCTCGCGATCGAGTACTCCAAGCAGCGCGAGACGTTCGGCAAGCCGCTGGCCACTCGCCAGGTCATCCGCCACAAGCTCGTCGAGATGCACAGCCGCACCGCCGCCGCCCGGGCCCTGACCCGCGAGGCGGTCGAGAAGGCCGCCCTCGCCTCGTCGGTCCCTAGCGACGGAGTCGCGGGAGGGAGCGCAGCGACCGAAGGGCCGCTGCTCGAGGCCGTCGTCGCCAAGAACGTCTCGGTCGCGGCCTGCGAGTGGGTGGTCTCCGAGGCCGTCCAGATCTTCGGCGGGATGGGCTACATGCGCGAGTCCGAGGTCGAGCGTCACTACCGCGACGCCCGCATCCTCGGCATCGGCGGCGGCGCCACCGAGGTCATGACCGATCTGGCCGCCAAGCTGATGGGACTGTGATGAAGACGACCGTCGACACCACCTCGGAGACCTACCGGGCCAACCGCGAGCGGATGCTCGAGCGCGTCGCCGACCTCGCCGCGCAGCACCGTCTGGCCGTCGACGCCGGCGGCGAGCGCAGCATCGAGCGCCACCACCGACGCGGCAAGCTGACGGCGCGCGAGCGCATCGAGCTGCTGATCGACCCCGATGCGCCGTTCCTCGAGCTGTCGCCCCTGGCCGCGTGGGGTACCGACTTCGCGGTCGGCGCGTCCGTCGTGACGGGCATCGGCGTGGTCGAGGGCGTCGAGGTGCTGGTCGTCGCGAACGATCCCACCGTCAAGGGCGGCTCGACCAACCCCAGCACGCTGCGCAAGGTGCAGCGTGCTGCGCAGATCGCCGAGGAGTGCGGGCTGCCGACCGTCAACCTGGTCGAGTCGGGCGGCGCCGACCTGCCGACGCAGAAGGACATCTTCATCCCGGGCGGGCGCTCGTTCCGCAACATCACCCGCGCCAGTGCCGACCGGCGTCCGACCGTGGCCCTCGTCTTCGGCAACTCGACGGCCGGCGGAGCGTACGTGCCGGGCATGAGCGACTACGTGGTGATGGTCAAGGAGGGAGCCAAGGTCTTCCTCGGCGGACCCCCGCTGGTGAAGATGGCCACCGGTGAGGAGTCCGACGACGAGTCGCTGGGCGGGGCCGAGATGCACGCCCGCCAGTCGGGCCTGGCCGACTACCTGGCGGTGGACGAGCGCGACGCCATCCGCATCGGACGTTCGATCGTCAAGAACCTCAACTGGCGCAAGCACGGCGTCACGCCCGAGTCGACGTACGCCGAGCCTCTGCACGACCCCGAGGAGCTGCTCGGCATCGTCCCGACCGACCTCAAGATCCCGTTCGATCCGCGCGAGGTCATCCTGCGCATCGTCGACGGCACCCGCGACGGGTCGGCGCCGTTCGACGAGTTCAAGCCGCTCTACGGGACGTCGCTGGTCACGGGCTACGCCCGCCTGCACGGTCACCCCGTCGGGATCCTCGCCAACGCGCAGGGCGTGCTGTTCAGCGAGGAGGCACAGAAGGCGGCGCAGTTCATCCAGCTGGCCAACCAGATCGACACGCCGCTGTTGTTCCTGCACAACACGACGGGCTACATGGTCGGCGCCGAGTACGAGCAGGGCGGCATCATCAAGCACGGCGCCCAAATGATCAACGCGGTCAGCAACTCGACCGTCCCGCACCTGTCGGTCGTGATGGGCGCGTCGTACGGAGCCGGTCATTACGGCATGAGCGGACGCGCGTACGACCCGCGCTTCATGTTCAGCTGGCCCAACGCCAAGTCGGCCGTCATGGGTCCGGCACAGCTCGCCGGCGTCATCTCGATCGTCGCCCGCGGGGCCGCCGAGGCCAAGGGCCAGCCCTACGACGAGGAGGGCGACGTCGCGATGCGCGCCTACATCGAGGAGCAGATCGAGAAGGAGTCGTTGGCGTACTTCACGTCGGGGATGCTCTACGACGACGGAGTCATCGACCCCCGCGACACCCGCACGATCCTCGGCATCTGCCTCAGCGCCATCAACACCAGACCCGTCCATGGTGCCGAGGGTTACGGAGTGTTCCGCCTATGAAGCGCGCGGCTCCTCCGTCGCCGCTCCAGCGGTTCGTTCCTCACCGCTGCCGTGCTTCGCACGGGCGCCTGCCTTCGCTCGCTGCGCTCGCTCGGCCTGTGCCTGCGTTCTTCCAAGACTTTCGAGGGGTTCTTTCGTGATCAGATCTGTGCTCGTGGCGAATCGGGGGGAGATCGCTCGGCGGGTGTTCCGCACGTGCCGCGACCTCGGCATCTCGACCGTCGCGGTGTTCTCGGACGCCGATGCGTCCGCGCCCTTCGTGGCCGAGGCCGATGTCGCGGTCCGGCTCCCCGGCAGCGCGCCGTCCGAGACGTACCTGCGGGGCGAGCTCGTCATCGCGGCGGCGCTCAAGGCCGGTGCCGACGCCGTGCATCCCGGCTACGGCTTCCTGTCGGAGAACGCCCAGTTCGCGCGCGACGTCGAGGCGGCGGGGCTGACCTGGATCGGGCCGACACCTCGGGCCATCGACGCGATGGGCGACAAGATCCGCGCCAAGGAGCTGATGCTCGACGCGGGCGTCCCTCAGCTCGGACGCCTGGAGCCCGACGCGATCACGTCCTCGGACCTTCCGGTGCTGGTGAAGGCGTCGGCGGGCGGGGGTGGCCGCGGCATGCGCATCGTCAGGCACGTCGACGACGTCGGGCGCACGATCGAGCAGGCGTCCGCCGAGGCCGCGTCGGCGTTCGGCGACCCGACAGTCTTCGTCGAGCACTACCTCGAGGCGTCCAGGCACGTCGAGGTGCAGGTCATGGCCGACACCCACGGGACGGTGTGGGTCGTCGGCGACCGCGACTGCTCGATCCAGCGACGTCACCAGAAGGTCGTCGAGGAGGCGCCGGCCCCTGGTCTGTCCGACAGCGTCCGGGCCGTCCTGCACGACGCGGCCCGCGCCGCGGCGAAGGCGGTCGACTATGTCGGCGCGGGCACGGTCGAGTTCATGGTCGCCCCCGCAGGCGACGGCGACGACCGGGTCTTCTTCCTCGAGATGAACACCCGGCTGCAGGTCGAGCACCCCGTGACCGAGGAGGTCTTCGGGCTCGATCTCGTCGCCCTGCAGATCGCCGTCGCCGAGGGACGTCCATTGGTCGGTGAGGTGCCCCCGCCGTCCGGCCATGCCGTCGAGGTCAGGCTGTACGCGGAGGACCCGGCGGACGACTGGCAGCCGCAGACCGGCACGCTGCGGACGTTCGACGTCCCGCCCGGCCCCGGCGTGCGGGTCGACTCGGGCGTCGAGGCCGGCTCGGTCGTCGGCATCCACTACGACGCCATGATCGCCAAGATCGTCGCCCACGGCCCCGACCGGTCGACGGCCGTCCGGCGGCTCGGCGGCGTGCTGCGCCGCTCGCGCATCCACGGCGTGACGACCAACCGAGAGTTCCTGCGCGCGATCCTCGCCGATGACGACTTCGCCGCGGCACGCTTGCGCACCACGCTGCTCGACGACCGCCTCGAGGCGTGGACGGCGCCCCGGATGGACGAGGGGCAGGTGCGGAGGGCGGCGGCCGCGGCAGCGCTCGCCGAGGCGACCTCCGCATCGACGGGCGCGAAGGTTCTGGGCCGCATCCCGACGGCGTACCGCAACGTGCCGAGCCAGCCACGCACGCGGACGTACGAGCCAGATCTCACGATCTCGTACTCGGCAGGTCTCGTGCTGCACGATCTGGACGGCGTCACGGTGGTCGAGGCCACCCCGACACGCGTCGTGCTCGACGTCGACGGGGTCACCGAGACGTACGACGTCGCGGTCGCCAGCGGCTCGGTCGACGTCGACGGTCCGCACGGCTCGGTCGACCTCGTGCCGGTGCCGGTGTTCGTCGACCCCGCCGACGTCGTCGCCGAGGGATCACTGCTCGCGCCGATGCCCGCCGCGGTCGTCGAGGTCGCGGTCGCGGACGGCCAGGACGTCCGCAAGGGCGATGTCGTCGTGGTGCTCGAGGCCATGAAGATGCAGCACACCATCACGGCGCCGACCGACGGCGTCGTCACTCAGCTCTCGGTCACGGCCGGCTCGCAGGTGGAGTCCGGGGCGGTCCTCGCGGTGATCGACCTTTCGACGGGCGACAGCCCACAAGGAGAGAAGCCATGACCATCGCGTTCACCGAGTCCGAGGAGCGCATCGCGCTGCGCAAGTCCGTGGCGGCACTCGGCGCCAAGTACGGTCGCGGCTACTTCGAGGAAGCCGCTCGCACCGGGAAGAAGACGACCGAGCTGTGGGCCGAGGCCGGTCGCAACGGATTCCTCGGCGTCGCGATCCCCGAGGAGTACGGCGGGGGAGGCGGCGACATCGGCGACCTCGCGGCCGTCTGCGAAGAGCTGGCAGCTGCCGGCAGCCCCCTGCTGCTGATGGTCGTCTCGCCAGCGATCGTCGGCACGATCATCGCCCAGTACGGCAGCGACGAGCAGAAGCAGGCGCTGCTGCCGGGCCTGGCCGACGGCACCTCGACGTTCGCGTTCTCGATCACCGAGCCCGACGCCGGCTCCAACTCGCACAGCATCATCACGACGGCGTTCCGCGAGGCGGACGGCTGGAGGCTCACCGGCACCAAGACCTACATCTCCGGGGTGGACGAGGCGAGTCACGTGCTCGTCGTCGCCCGCACCGAGGACGCCCGCAGCGGCAAGCTCAAGCCCGCGCTGTTCCTGGTGCCGACCGACTCGGAGGGTTTCACGTACCAGGAGATCGACATGGGGATCGTGTCGCCCGAGAAGCAGTTCACGCTGTTCTTCGACGACGTCCTGGTGCCGACCGACGCCCTGATCGGTGGGGAGGGAGCCGGCATCGAGCAGCTCTTCGCCGGGCTCAACCCCGAGCGCATCATGGCTGCCTCGTTCGCGCTGGGCACGGCGCGGCTGGCGCTGGCCAAGGCATCGGAGTACGCCAAGGAGCGCACGGTGTGGGACGCCCCGATCGGCGCGCACCAGGCCATCGCGCATCCGTTGGCGCAGAGCCACATCGAGATCGAGATGGCACGGCTGATGACGCAGAAGGCTGCAGCGCTCTACGCCGCCGGTGACGTCATGCGGGCCGCCGAGGCCGCCAACATGGCCAAGTACGCCGCCGGCGAGGCGGTCTGCAACGCGGTCGACCGCGCCATCCAGACGCACGGCGGCAACGGCCTGGCCAACGAGTACGGTCTGGTGCAGATGCTCGCCGGGTCGCGACTGTCGCGCATCGCGCCGGTCAGCCGGGAGATGGCGCTCAACTTCGTGGCCCAGTTCAGCCTCGGTCTGCCCAAGTCCTACTGATCCGTCCCACCACCGCTGGGCCTGACGTTTCTGCGAACACGCCGTCGGCGTGTCTGCGAAAACGTCAGGCCCATCGTCGAGGGGCTCAGTACGTCGGCTGGCTCGGGTCGATCTGGTTGACCCACGCCACGACTCCGCCACCGACGTGCACCGAGTCCTTGTAGCCGGCGCCCTTCAGCACCGCCAGCGCCTCGGCGGACCGCACGCCCGACTTGCAGTGCAGCACGATCTGCTGGTCGCTGGGCAGCTGCTCGAGCGCCTTGCCGTTGAGGAACTCGCCCTTCGGGATCAGGATCGAGCCCG
>JBEVGQ010000018.1:0-4435 GCA_040511655.1 Aeromicrobium sp.
CGAGAGCGAGAGCCCCGCCGCCTCGAGGCCGCCCTTGGCCAGGCTCTTGCCGCGCCCGACGACGCCCGACGACGCCTTGGGCGCCTCCAGTCCGATGCCGTGGCTCGTGCCGCCGGAGATGATCAGCAGCGTCCCGTCACGCGGCATCGCGCGCTGGCGGTAGCCGATGTGCTCGCCGCGAGCGACGAGGTGGGAGTCGAGCACCGTCGCCCGCACCGACAGCGCGCCGAGGTCGCCGAGCCACAGCGAGGTGCCGGTGCGCGGGCGGACGTCGAGCTGCGGGCGGCTGGCCGCGAGGGCGGCGGTCTCGCCCGGCGTCAGGTGCGAGACGTAGAGCGTGGTGGTGTCGACCTGCGAGGTCTCGAGCACGGCGGCCCAACCCTGTGCCTCCGCGGCGTTGCCGCCGGCCATCGAGCGCAGCGGCAGGTGGATCGCGAAGCCTTCGACGCGCAGGCTGCCCAGCGCTGCGACGGCGGCCGCGAGCTCGTGGCGGTCGAGTCCGTGGCGCGCCATCGACGTCTCGCCCTCGAGCAGGATCCGCGCATCAGGTGCCGAGTCTGCGAGGGCTGCGATGTCGCTGACGCGTCCGAGGGTGTGGATCACCCGGTCGTCAAGAACCACGTCGGTGAAGAACGGTCGCCAGGGCGTCAGCACCATGACGTCGCCGGCGAACGACGCCAGCGCACCGGGCACCTCGGCGTAGGTGCCGACGGCGATCGTGTCGAGACCGAGCGCCGTCGCCTCCATCGCCAGCAGGCTGCGCCCCAGGCCGTAGCCGTTGCCCTTGATGACCGGAACGATGCCGGGGTTCGCCTCGGCCACGGTGGCCAGGTGGCGGCGCCAGCGTGCCGCATCGACGTCGAGCTCGAATGCCATGTCAGCGCCTCCGCATGTAGGCCGTGAAACCGGCGTGAAGGGCACGGTTGAGCGGCAGGTCCCACTCGCCGAGGTACTCGACGGCCTCGCCGCCCGTGCCCACCTTGAACTGGATGAGACCGACGTGGGAGTCGTCGGTGTCGAGGGTCTCGGTGATGCCGCGCATGTCGTACGTGGCCGCACCGGCGGCCATCGCGTCGCGGATCATCTGCCACTGGATCGCGTTCGAGCCGCGCACGTCGCGCTTCTCGGTCGTCGAGGCGCCGTAGGAGTACCAGGCGTGCCGGCCGACCCTCACCATCGTGGTGGCCGCGACCAGGTCGCCCTCGTGGTGGGCGAGGTAGAGCACGAGGCGGTCGGCCTCCTCGGACGTCATGGCGTCCCACATGCGCTCGAAGTACGACAGTGGCCGCGGCGTGAAGTGGTCGCGCTCGGCGGTCTCGGCGTAGACGGTGTGGAAGGCCGCGAGGTCGTCGCGTCCGCCGCGGGTGACCTCGACGCCGGCCTTCGCGGCCTTCTTGATGTTGCGGCGCCACAGCTGGTTCATGCCGGCGAGCACGGCGTCCTCGTCGCGGCCCTCGAGCGGCACCTGGAAGTTGAACTTCGGCTGACCGGCCGAGAAGCCGCCCTCGGTGGGGATCTCCTTCCAACCCAGGGAGGTCAGGGCCGAGGCGACGCCGATCGCGTCGTCGTCGAGGACGTCGGCGGGCACGTCGGACAGCGTCGCGAGCACGGGATCGGCGATGGCCTGCTTGATCGTGCCGGCGTTCCAGCGACGGGTGACGACGGGCGGTCCCATGCGGATGCCGAACGCGCCCTGGCTCTTGAGGTGCGCGGCCATCGGCGTCAGCCAGCGCGCGAGGTCGGGGTCGGACCAGTCGATGTCGGGGCCCTCGGGAAGGTAGGCGAGGTAGCGCTTGACCCGGGGCAGCTGCCGGTAGAGCACCAAGGCAGCGCCGACGAGCTCGGAGCCGTCGAACCAGCCGATCGACTCGCCGCGCCACTCGCTCTTGACCGCGGCCCACGCGGGCGTCTGCAAGAAGCTGACCGACGACCGGCTGCGCACGAAGGCGAGGTGATCGTCGGCACTGATGGGCCGGACGTCGAGGGGGCCGTGCGGGGAGGCTGTCGTCACCGCACCACGCTACCAACCGCAGCCGTACAGGCTCGGTGCCCGATGAGTTAGGCTTGCCTTACTCTGCACCCCATCAGGAAGACCTGACTGTGAAGACGTACACCGCGACCGTGCTGGGACGGCGACAGCTGTCGGCCCACCTGGCCACCGTGACCCTCGGAGACCTCGACGACTACGCCACCACGGGCGTCCCCGACGAGTACATCCGCGTGCTGATCCCACCGGTGGGTGCCGAGCTGGCGCTGCCCCAGATCGACGAGAAGTGGAACATCACGTACGCCGAGGGCGCGGTCGAGCCCGACTTCCGCGTCTACACGATCTCCGACCACCGCGTCATCGACGGCCGGACGCAGATCGACCTCGACATCGCCCTGCACGACCAAGGGGTCGGGTCCGACTGGGTCCGCCGCTGCCGCCCCGGAGACCAGGTCGGCCTGATCGAGCCGCACGGGCTGTACGCCGCGCCCGATGACGTCCCGTGGCAGCTGCTCGTCGCCGACATCACCGGGCTGCCGGCGTTGGCCCGGATCCTGCGCGGGCTGTCGCCGCAGCAGAAGGCCATCGTGCACGTGGTGCTGACCGATGCCGCCGACGAGATCTCGCTGCCGAGCCCCGCCGACGTCGACCTGACCTGGCAGGTCGTGGCCAAGGACACCGACATCTGCGAGGCGCTCGCCGACGCCGTCACGTCTCGCGAGCTGCCCTCGTCCGACCGGTACGTCTGGCTCGCCGGCGAGGCTCGGGCCAGCCGGGCCGTGCGCCGTCACCTGCGCCGCGAGCTCGGCTGGCCGCAGTCGGACTTCTACACGTGCGGCTACTGGCAGATCGAGGCCGAGAAGTGGAACGCGCGGTACGAGGAGGTCGCCGCGGTCGTCGAGAAGAAGTCGGCCGAGGTGCAGCAGAAGGTCGGCGACGACCAAGGTGCCTACCTCGACGCCCTCGACGACATCTACGAGTCCGTCGGCCTGTAGACCCTGCCCCGTTCCCCAGGGAGGCCGCTTGCGGCCGACCGTGAGCGCAGCGAGGGGGACTGACGTGAGCCTGATCGGGTGGTTCGCCTCGGGCTTCGCCCTCACGGTCGCTGCGCTCCCTGGCGAACGAGGGGTGGCGTCACCGTGAGCGAAGCGAGGTGAACTACCTCAGCTCTGCGCGAACGGCCGGTCGTCGTCATCGACCCGCACGCCGGGCCCGTCCCTGACCAGCATGCGCTTCCTGCCGTGGGTCCACCCGTGGATCTTCTTCTCGCGGTAATAGGCCTCGATGATCCGTTCGTACTCCTCGAAGTACACGAGCCTGACGGGCAGTCGTCGCTTCGTGTACTCCGCGCCCTCACCGGAGCGGTGCTGCTGGAGTCTGTGGAGGAGGTCCCAGGTGCTGCCGGTGTAGTAAGTCTTGTCGGCGCAGAGGAGGACGTAGGTGAAGGGCATTCGGCATGCTCCGACGTCAGCCGGGCGCACGGCAAGACTGATGTCCACAGGGGTTCGCCTCGGCCTGCGGCCTCAGGGTCGCTGCGCTCCCTGGCGAACGAGACCCTTCGTTCCCCAGGGAGGCCGCTCGCGGCCGACCGTGAGCGAAGCGAGGGGGACGTAATGGTCAGATCAGGACGGTGTACTGCGGCTGCTGCGGGGTGACGAGCAGGGTCATGCCCGCCTCGGACGGCGTGCGGTCGGCCTTGCGATGGTTGCAGCGCAGGCAGGCGGCGACGGCGTTCTCCCACGTCAGCGCGCCGCCCCGGCTGCGCGGGACGACGTGGTCGACCGTCTCGGCCTTGCCGCCGCAGTAGGCGCACATCTTGTCGCGGGCCTTGATGGCCGACTTGGTGCACAGGTTCGACCGGCGGTGCATCCACTGCGTCACGACGTAGCGGACGAGCCTCAGCACCTTGGGCACCGGGAACGGACCGAACCGGCCCGTCGCGGCCTCCTCGATGACGGCGACCTCGCGCACCAGCATCTTGATGGCGTGGCGCATGGAGACGCGCTGCAGCGGCTCGTAGCTCGCGTTCAGCACGAGGACGTATGCATCCGACATCCCGCACCGCCTCCCGACGGTAGAACCTGTCCAGATCGTAGCCGGAGCGCCCGTCGCGGGGCGCTGAAACACAGAGGTAGCAAATCTGTCCTACGGTGAGGACGTGGAAACCTCAGAGCTGTTCGACGGCTACGGCCCGGTTGCAGGATTCGACGAGATGTTCGAGGGCACCGAGGTACGGCCCAGCTACGGACAGGTGCACACGTCGTTCGAGACGATGGGTGCCGACGAGGTCCGGTTGCGGGCCGACTCGCTGGCGTCGTCGTACCTCGAGCAGGGGGTGACCTTCGGCGTCGAGGGCGAGGAGAGACCATTCCCGCTCGACATCGCGCCGCGGCTCATCGAGGCCGACGACTGGGACCACGTCGAGCAGGGCGTCCGCCAACGGGTGCT
>JBEVGQ010000019.1:0-13194 GCA_040511655.1 Aeromicrobium sp.
CGCACCAAGCCCCGGCTGCGGTCGGAGTGGGGCCACCCCGCCCGCCAGGTGCGGGCCCCGCACACGTTCGGCCCCGACCAGTGGCGCCGCTCCGCCTTCGGCCGCTGACGGTGCCTCTGCAGCCCGTCACCGACCTGTCCGTCGCCGACTTCTTCGTCGACAGCTCCGCGGACTGGTGGACCGTCGCGCTCATGGGTCCCCCAGGCTTCGAGGCCTACGCGCGGGTGTGGTTCTGCCTCGACGCCGACGACGAGCACTATGTCGACGACACCGAGGTGCTCGACCGCGTGCGGCAGGTGCTGATGCGTCACACGAGCTCGACCACGGCGTTCTTCGGCTTCTGGGAGGGCTCGGGATACCTCGACGGGCACCCCGCAGAGGCCCTGATGACGCAGCCAGCGCGGCTGCACCTCTTCGACGGCGCCCGGCCGCACTCCGGCCTCTCAGTGCGGTCGTACCACCTGCTGACCGGTGCGATCGACGACGCGGACGCGTGGTCGTCCGCAGGAGCCCTGCACCTGGCGTGGCCGACCGACCGATCGTGGTTCCTGGCCGAGGACGTCGACCCCGACTGGATCGGCATCGGCGGGTCGCGCGCCGTGATCGACGAGCTGCTGGCACACCCCGACCTCGACGCGCGGCCCTCCGCCCACGTCGCCGACGACTGGGAGAGCCCGTGACGCTGCGCCCGCTGTCCGACGTGTCGGCAGCCGACTGGTTCGTGGACGACCCCGCCCCCGCGGGTCTTCGCGCGCGCCTCGGACCATCGGGCTTCGAGGCCTACGTCCGCGTGCTGCACACCTCGAACGCCGACGGCGACCGCGCAGAGGGTCACCTCGACGACCCGCTGCTGGCGGCGCTGGTCGACGATCTCGCAGACCACACGACCACACCCGGCGACTGCTTCTTCGCCCTGTGGGAGGGCTACGGCGACATCCACGGCGGCGAGGCGGCCAGCTTCCTCACCGCGTTCTCCGGATCGCCGAAGTGGCCAGGCCGCATCTTCACCCGCGAGAAGCCCGCCGCTCCCCCGCCGCCGGCCTTTGCCCCTCACGTGATGGACGGGCCGCTGCTGACGGCCAACGGCGAGACCCACTTCTTGTTCGGCGGACCTCTGGTCGACGCCGGCCGGTGGGGCGCCGCCAGCTACGGCAGCGGCGCGCCCCGCGACATCAACAGCCCCAACCTGATGTGGCCTGCCGACCATGCGTGGTTCGTCACCACGGGCGTCGAGGGCACGTGGACGGGCGTGGGCGGCTCCGAGGCACTGATCTCGTCGCTGCTGCACGACCGGCGGCTCGAGACGGTGCGCCAGCGCTACGACGAGCAGGCGCTGCGATGAGGATCGTGCTCGCGTCGCAGTCCCCCGCTCGGCTCGCGACCCTTCGATCGGCGGGGATCGTCCCCGAGGTCGTCGTGTCAGGCGTCGACGAGGACAGCATCACCACGACCGACGCCGGCAACCTCGCGGCTGCGCTGGCCCAGCTGAAGTGTCGTGCGGTCGCCGAGCGCCTCGGCGACGACGATGCCCTCGTCATCGGGTGCGACTCGGTGCTGGCGTTCGACGGCGAGATCCTCGGCAAGCCCGACGGGCCGGCCGATGCTGCCGACCGGTGGCGGCGGATGCGCGGACGCAGCGGCGTCCTGCACACGGGTCACAGCGTCCGCCGCGGCCCCGACGAGTTCCTCGAGACGGCCTCGACGATCGTCCACTTCGCGCAGGTCACCGACGCCGAGATCGACGCGTACGTCGCCACCGGCGAACCACTGCACGTGGCAGGCGCCTTCACGATCGACGGCCTCGGCGGCGCTTTCGTGTCCGGCATCGAGGGCGATCACCACAACGTCGTCGGGTTGTCGTTGCCCTTGCTGCGCCTGCTCGTGGCTGACCTGGGCATCGCTTGGACCGACCTGTGGGAGCAGACGAACTAGGTCGGTTGTTGGTGCCTGACTCCCGAAGGTGCGAAGATGGACAGACGATGGCAACCACACCGCGGAAGCGCCGCTACCACGCATCCAGTCCCTTCCAGGCCGGACCGGAGGTCGAGCACGAGGTGTACGAGGTCGGAGCACGCGTCTCGCACGACACCTACGGCATGGGTCGCATCATCAGCCTGCAAGGCACGACGTCGGCCCAGGTCGACTTCGGCGAGGGGGCCAAGCACATCCCGCTGCCCTGCGCGAAGATGAGCGCGCTCTAGAGCGCACAGCCGCGCGATGCTCGGGAGATGACACGGCGCCGTGCCTGAGTGGCCTGACCGGCTCTCCTGATTCTCTGGTGACACGACACCTCAGGCAGCGGAGGGGTTGAGGTCACCGACCTCGAGATAGACGTTCATGCACGAGGCACAGGCCGCTAGGTGCGCGTGGACCTCCTTCTGCTTTCGCTCCGTGGCGGTGCGCAGCAACACCGCCGCAAAGCTCCGACGAGCCGTGCTGCACGGCCGCTGATCGGAGACGTCGGCAGACAGATGCTGCTGCAGATAGGCTTCACGCAGTCCTGATCGCGCCCGGTAGATCAGCGCCGAGGCGCCGTTGGGCGTCAGTCCCAGGTGCTCAGCGAGCTCTCGGGGCTTGTACCCTTCGACGTCGGCCATCCACAGCGCAACACGCCAACGCACAGGCAGGGCATCGTAGGCGGCTCTGACGACCGATCTGTCAAAGTCATCGAGGTGGCCGACGCCGAAGGGCACGGCCGACTCGAGGACGGCCTGGTCGTCGGTGGGCCGGAGGCGCCTGCGCGCAGCGCTACGTCGGTACGTCTCGTGCCGGACCGCCGTGAACAGATACGCGGCGAACGAGCGTTCCGGGCCCAGCCCCTGCCTGAGCTTCTCGAAGACTCGGGCGAAGGCTTCGGCGACCACGTCCTCGGCCTCGTCGCCCGCCCCGAGAGACCGTGCGAATCGCTTGGTCGGCCCGGCATACCGGCGGTAGAAGCTCGCGTACGCTTCGTGGCTGCCATCGCGGACCAGACCCAGGAGCGTCTGGTCGTCGAGCTCGTCGACCGATGGCTGTGCCAGCTGAGACTGGATATGGGTGCTCACAGTGAACCCCTGCCTTGCTGCGCGGAAGTCGTTCCGGCGTCGGTCGACGCCTGTGCACCTCACGATCCGGCTCTGTGAGACGACCGGTCAACGAGGCTGCGGGAAGCTTGCGGTCGCCCGCAACACCGCGCCAATGGCCCGCGAGAACGGCGCGGCACCACCGCACGCCACGGCAAGGTCGCGGACAGGTTCTACGGGGTGAGCTCGGCGATCAGCTGCGCCCGGGACCGCACTCCGACCGTTCGGTAGATGTGTGTCAGGCGCAGCTCGACCGTGCGACCCGCCAGGTGGAGCGCGTCGGCGATGTCGCGGGTGCGCAGACCATCCTGGACGAGGCGGACGATCTGACGTTCCTCGGCCGACAGCTGGTCCAGCACGCCGGCCTCACCGCGAAGCCCTGCGTGCCGGGACATCGCGACCATCCACGGCTGCGCCCCGCTTCGTTCGAAGGCTGCACGCGCCTCCAGCCGGCGGCGCCGTGCGGAAGCCGGTTGGCCCAACTCATCGTGCCTGTCGGCGAAGCACGCGAGGGTGCGGCCGAGCTCGTACTGCTGCTCGCCGACTGCGAATTCTCTGACGGCGTGCTCGAAGAGCGCCACCCCTTCGACGCCTCGAGCGATCATCGCGGCCATCCGACCACCGACCAGGTGCCCCCAGCGAGAGCGGTGATCTACCAGCCGCTGTGCCAGCGCCTCGTGCACGGCCTGCGCCTCGTCCATCCGCTCGGTCCGGATACAGGCCTCGAGGTAGTCACCCCAGTGCCGGAGCAACACCGGATTGTTGAACCGCATCGACAGCGATGTGACTTCGCGCAGGTCGATCACGGCGGACTCCGGGTCGTCCTCCAGCAGCTCGATGGTTCCGCGAAGGGCCAACGCCCGCGCCCGCAGGGCCTGACCGGCCGTGCGCGCGGCTCGTTCGATGACCGAGTCGAGCAGGTCCATTGCCGGGGAAGACCGCCCGCCGGAGTACTCGTACCAGGCCCGGATCAGGGAATTGGTCGACGAAGACCTGTTGATCCAGTGCGCGTGGTCGATCCACTCTTCGATCGCGATGCGCGCTCGGTGGAACTCGCCGGCGAGGATCTCGTTGGCGATCAGCCCGTAGGCAGCCGAGCTCACGAACACCGGGTCCGGAATGCTGGGTGTGTTCAGGGCCAGGGTCAGGACCTGTCTCGCGCTCGCATAGTCCTCGCCGAACGTCGAGGCACGGCCCAGCAGGTACAGCACCTGGGGTGACGTCTCGCCCGGCCGGCACTCCTGCGTGACGATCGATCCGACGACGGTGCCGTCGATCGCATCGGTCCACCGGACGGCAGCGCTCATCCACTCCCTGGCCTGTGAGCCGAGGACCGCCTGGAAGTCGTCCATCGACGCGAGAAGCTGCCGCGTCTCATCGGTCTCCCATCGCTCGTTGTGCAGGAGGACGGCCGGGTAGAGCAGCGCTGCTGCGCCCTCCGGGTCGGTCCTGGCGTGCAAGGACACGAGTGCCTGGATCTGTTCGTCACGCCCGAGCTGGGTGTGGAAGAGCTGAGCGGTCAGCGTGAGGGCAGCGAGCTGCAGGCGCCCGGCCGTCGCAGGGCCCGGGCCGACAGCGTCGCCGTACCGGAGGGTCAGGACGAGCTCGCCCGCAGCCATGAACGCCTCGCACAGTGCGGCCAGCCCCGGAAGGTGGTCCTGGATGCGCGTCGCGAACCGCAGGGCGCGTTCGGCCACTTCGACGGCCTCGTCGATGCGATGCAGGGCGACGAGCTCGACTGCCACCTCCAGCAACCCACCCACATCGGTGTCGCCCGGGTCTGTCCAGCTGCGGTAGAACAAGCTGGTCGACCTGCCGAGCCTCTCGGCGATCGCCAGCAGCTCCGCGCTGCGCTCGCGGCGCACCTGGGCCGTCTGTCTCCACCTGAGGTACGAACGAACCCGGGGATCGGCCACCGAGGTGTACAGGCCATGGCTGCTCAGCAGCCGCTGATCGAGCAGGTCCTCGACCACGTACGCGGCATCCTGGTCGTACTCGATGAGGATCTCGGAATGACACAGGGGAGCCAGCGCGACAGTTTCCATGATCCGCAGTTCCGGCGCTTGCAGAGAAGCAACGACACTCTCGGCGATCGTGTCCGTGGTGGGGGTACGCCGCGGCGGAAGGATCAGCCATGGACTGTGATCGGTCCGCTCTGCCGCCGCCTGTGCCAGCAGCTCGTCCAGCACGCGAGGGTTGCCACCGGCGTGTCCAGCCAAGATGCGCACCACCGAAGGGTCGATCCGCGGCCACGTCTCGACAACGGCCCTCGTCAACAGCTCGACCGACACCGGCGCGAGCTCTCGCGCCCAGAAGGTGTGCAGCGCTTCGGACACGTCCGACGGTCGCGCTGTGACGACGATGGTCACCCCGGTGCGCTGCAAGTGGCCGGCGAGGGTTCCGATCAACCTCTGACTGCGCGAATCCATGTCATCGATGTCGTCGACGAGCATGAGTGTCGGCTCGAGGTGTAGGCCGCGAATGTCGAGGATCAGGTTCTGGACGAGCTCGTACCGTCGGGTCGGGTCCTGGGTCTGGAGCATCTCCACCCGGTCGTACCCGATCTCTCGGCCGGCGCACAACGCGTTGACGAACGCTGCGAAGCCCGACAGCGGGTACGCGGTCTCTCGCGCCTGCCCACTCACCATGACGGCCCGCACGACCGAGGCAGCGGCAGCGTCCCTCAGCAGCTGCGTCTTGCCGATCCCCGGCTCACCGAGGAACAGCAGCGCCTGCTCACACCGGGCTGACTCGGCGATCTGCGCCGCCGCCGTCGTCGACTGGACCTTCTTCACTCAGGGCCTCCCGGCGTGCGGCCGTTCACAAGCAGAGCGGCCCGCGCTATCAGGTTCTCCCGACCGCCACTACGCGCCACCACATCCCGGTGTGCCTCCGACACAGCACCTGACACAGCCCCACACTGGCGGGTCGGGCACATCCCCATGCCGACTGGCCGATCGGGGAGGAGCAAGCGGTTGCTCACAGCAGCACACATCCCGAGTTGATCGCCAACACCGCTATGTCGCCACGCGCGACCCGGTAGCTGGACCTCCATCCGGACGTGTCCTTGATCTGGATACCCAGGTAGACCCGCGTACCGAGGAAAGCCAGCAGCCCGGCCACGAAGGTGGACCGGTAGTCGCCGTTGGCGTCGGGTCCGGTCGTGATGGGCAGCACAGGCGTGGGACTGTCGAACGCAGCCCGAGAGTCGACCGCGTAGACCGCATCTGCCACGCCGTACCCGGGCGGCGGCCTCCACGTGATCGTGAAGGACCCGAATGCGCCGAAGACACCCGGGGAGACGGTGCAGGCGCTGAAGGCCGGCCGGGGCACCGTCAACGCGGTGAAGGACCCCGCGCTGACATCGGTATCGGACCAGGTCGCCGCGGTCGAGGCCGGCGCCGCCGCGAAGGCCAGTGCCGCGGCAAGTCCCCAGCCGAGCAGACGACGCGCACCACCGGGATCGACCCGCCCCTGCCTCCCCAGGCGGGCATCGCGGCACGGCGGACGGGGCCCGCTCACGGACCGACCCTCGTCGGGCCCGGCCGTCCGGCGACCGCCACAGCCATCCCGACGGCGAGAGCAACCAGAGCTGCCCAGAGGGCCGCCCGCCGGAGTCCGCTCCCCGTATCGGGCAACGTAGAGCCGCCTCCCGGCGAGACCGTGAGCGAGTCCCCCGCACCCTCGACGAAGGCGGTGAGCGTCACCGGCGCGTCTGCAGCGTTCGAGGTGTCCGGCATGGCGACCTCGAAGCGAATCCACTCCACGACGTCCGTGGTGAAGGCCATGAGCGGCCGAGGCACCTCGTCGACGGGGATCTCCCGGTCAGCGATCAGCGGGACGACATCTCCGGGACACACCGCTCCCTGCCACCGCATGCTGCACGAGTCCACTGTCATGGTCAGGCCGAGCTCGGCGCGGCCTGACCCCGACCACCTCACGGTGATGGTCCCGGGCTCATCGACCTCGGCGGCCACACCGAGCTCCCACACCGCGGAGCTGCCCGGTGCCAGCTGACGCATCCGCTGCGGGTCGTCGAACGACGTCAGCACGAGATGGGAGCCACGGACGACCTGCTCGCGCGGCTCAGCCGATGCCGCGTCACCTGGCGCCGTGACGGCGGAGCCAACGCCGACCAGGACACCGATCGCCACGGCGCCCCACGCCCAGCGCCACCTGGAGCGGCGCGTGCGCCGCAGCACGTGGCGGGGACCGCCGGCGGTCCGAGGCTGGTCACCCACCGCAGGAATGCGCTCGCGGGGTCTCCGCGGCGATCGCGGCCAGAAGGCCCATGTGACCAACGACGAACCCGCCAGCGTGATCGTGCCGAGCACCCAGGCATTCGAGAGCCAGACGATCGCGTAGGCCAGCTTGGGCACCGACGCCAGGACGACGCGCACCCGTTCGACCTGGTAGGGCGCCGGATCCTCCGAGCGGTTCGCGTCGCCCTTCAGCGTGATAGTCCGCAGATCCCCTGTTCCCTCGATACGGGTGACGCGGTGGGTCACCGGCAGCTGTCCAAGACGGTCGACGGTGACGACATCGCCGATGGCGACGTCCGCTGCGGGGATCTCTCGAACCAGTGCCGCCGATCCCGTGGGGATGGTAGGGCTCATCGAGCCCGTCTTGAACATGATCAGCGTGATGTTCAGGCTGATGGCGACGATGACCAGCACGATGCAGATCGCTCCCCCGAGCGCGGCGATGTTCAAGGCGACGGTGCCCAGGAATGCCCGCACCGAGCGTCTCGCTCCGCCGGTGAGCACGTCCTCACCGGCGTGTCCATGCTGCGCGTGCAGGTCCATCGCGGTCGCTCTCACGAGCTCGATGTGGCTGCGAACTGCCAGGTCACGGCCGCAGTCGTGCCCTGGTACGTGTCACCGGACGAGCCGCTCTTGATGCGCACCTCGAAGCAGAACCGGGCGGTGGACGCGGACGACGCGAGCAGGGCCGCCGAGGCACTGGGCACCGACGTCAACGAGATCGCCACGTACGGCTGGCCTGCGAACGCTGCCGCTGCGCACGTGACCGTGGCGGAGATCGGGACGACTCGGTACTCGAGCGCCGGCAACAAGGGCCCCGCCGCGGACGACGTCTTCTCGAGCGCGACGGTGCCGCCCACCGTCGTGGCCGCCGTCGTACGGACGTCGACGTGCGCGAAGTACGAGGTCGACGGCGACATCGCGGTGGCACTGAATGCCAGGGCGGCCGGACTCCCCTCCTCGTGCGAAGTCCACGCCGACGAGGCCGTGCGTGACTCGACGACGAAGCGGCTGGACGCGAACGCAGCTGACGCGTACTCGTCGTCGGTCCACGCCGCCATCGTGAGGCTCCCGCCGATGCCGAGCACCAAGGCACCGGCCAGCACCGCCCGAGCCCGGGTGAAGCGGCTCCCGGGCCGGCAGCGCCCATGCGCGTGACGTCCCATCGCCTAGGGCAAGGTCGTCGTCGACTCAGCCGCCAGCTCCCAGACGACCGGCCCACCTGCGACCCCCTGCGGAAGACTCGCGGCCGGGGTCACCTTGAAGCACAGGTTCGTGGGCGTGGTCACCGCGGCAAGGGTGAAGATGTCGGCGGCGGTGCTCGCGGTCGTCGCGGCGTCGGTGACCAGTGCTGTGCCCGCGGCGAACGTTGCAGCGGTGCAGCCGAACGCCGTCGTCCTGACCACCGAATAGGTCAGCGAGGGCGCGATGGCAGCAGCACTGCTCGCCGAGATGTCGACGGTGGCCGCCGTGGTGGAGCCCGCAGCGAGCTGAACGGCGAAGCCCGCGTACACCGGCTCCTCGGGCGCGAGATCGCCCGCGCTGACTTCGAAGGTGAGTCCGGCTGCGCTTCCTTCTGCCGGGTGATCGGCGAACGCCGTCCCATTGGTGCTGCCTTCGATGCCGAAGCTTCCGGACCCGAAGGTCCCCGTGGCGAACTCGGAGTCGTTCCAGGCTGCCAGGGTGACCGCCGCGCCGATCCCCAGCACCAGGCCACCGGCGAGGATCGCGCGGACCCGCCTGCTGAGCAGCCGCCGATCGGGCGATGCACCTGCCGTGGCTGGGCGCGTCGTGGTTGTCGTCATGGGATCCCCTTGCAGCATCGATGCCGTGCGCGAGGAGACTCTCTCCACTCGTCAGCCACATCTGGGCTCAAGGCTAGGAGTGAGGTTTCACCCTGTCACCAGTAGAAAGTACTGGGATCTGCGGTCCTCGACCGGTCACGAGGGCGGCCGAGCAGATCTCGAGCGCTCCCACTCGGTGAACAGCCGACCGAGATCCTGTCGTCGTGCCGACCCCACCTTCGTGCGCGCTTGCAGCACGTGCGACTCGACCGTCCGGATGCTGAGGAACAACCGCTCGGCGATCTCCCGGTTGGTCAGGCGTTGCGCCACGAGACGAACGACGTCGAGCTCCCGGGGGGTCAGCTTGTCCATTCCCCCCGCGAAGTCGGCCGGATCGGCATGCCGGTCGACGTGGGTCGTCACGTGCTCGACGCTGCCGTTCAGGCGCTCGCACTGTTCGAAACACCTGCGAGCAGCCTCCGGGTGGCCGTCGGCGACGTGCAGTCGTCCTGCCAGGCGGTAGGTGTCAGACGCTCCCCGCTGGCTCCCCAACGTCTCGAGAGCCAGTGCCGCGGCCTCGACGCCGTCGGCGTTCTCGGTCGCGCTCGCTTGCAGGAGCGCGACCATGGCATCTTGCATCGGACTCAGCTCACGGGCGCAGACGTCCGCGATCCACCGCAAGGACACAGAAGCGGGCACTCCCACCGTCAGTCCGGTGCATGCCGCGTAGATGCGTCCGATAGCCGGACCGGTGCGGTCCTGCGCCATCCAGCTCACGTGACGAGCGGCTGCGGCCAGGTCACGATTCGCCCGCAGGATCACGAATTCGGCTATGTCGTCGACGAAGCCCAGCGCCACAGAAGATGCGATGAGGCGACGATCAGCGCGGCGGCGGCGTTCGATCGCCTCTCCGGTCCGGCCCAGCCCGGCGAGCGCGACGGCATGCATCAGGCTCGTCTGCGTATGTACTTCCACGGGGTGGGTGGCGTCGAGCATGCTCTCCACGATCTCGAGATCTGCGATGGCATGCTCCGGCCGTCCGTCCAAGATGGCGATCGTGCCCGCCGTCAGACCGACGACGCACTGGTCGATCGTCGAGAGCTGGCCTTGGAAGCGAGCGGCACGATCGGCGAACGCGCCGACCCTTCGAGCGACGTCTATCCACGAGAAACCCACCTCCAGCCGGATCGTCGACGAGGCGAGGAAGTACAGGGCGCTCGCGTCGCGGAGCACGTGCGAGAGGGGGCGACTGGCGCTGTACGGCACGTTCCGGTGCAGCCTGTCGCCGGCATCCAGGATGCGCATCACCTCGCTGGGCGAATCGAGCAGACCGCGTCTGGCCAGCAGAGCGGCCGCTGCGTACATCCGAGTCGACAGCTGTGCCGCCGGGTCGTCGAGGGTCGTTTGATACGGGTCGGTCCCGGACTGCAGCACCGACGGTTGGTGCGCACGCCCTTCTCCGAGAGGGACGACCCGTCGATCGGGCTGGGTGCCTCCGACGCGCGCCAACCATGATGCGGTGCCCTGTGCGGGGGCGTCGAGCGACTTCTCCAGCAGGGCGCGCCATCTCTCCACCTCGGCCTGCCGATTGCCGTCGGGCTCGGCACCCGTGGCCAGGTTCAGGCTGTGCAGGGCTCCGTCGGTGTCGCCCAGCATGGCCAGGGAGCGCGAGTACTGCAGCATCGCACCGATCGAGGGAAGCCAGTCGAGCGCCCGGCCCGAGAGCCGCAGCCCTTCGGTGGGCAGACCGGAGACATTCGCCATGTGGGCCGCGTTCAGGAAAGTGTCGCCCACCACGTCGGCCTCCAGCGACATGCCTTGAAGCTCACCTGGCAGGTGGTCCAACCAGTAGAGGCCGAGGATGAGGCTCTCTGGCGGGAGCAGCCTCCCGCCCGAGTACAGCTCGGCGACCAGGACACGTTGCACCCGGTCGTGCCCGGCCAAGCGCCGCGAGTATCTCCAGTCAGCAAGGATCGACCGAGCATGGAGCTCATCGGCGGTCACCCGATCGAGGGCCGATCCGGCACCGCGGGCCAAGCCGTGGGAGAGCAGCTCATCGAGCTGGGCTGCTCCGACAAGCTCGGCGGCGCGCACGTGCGGCGTCGGTCCGAGGGCTGCCAGCATGACCAGCGAGTATCTGCCCTCGTCGTCGAGACGGGAGATGAGGGGATCGGTGAGATCGCGCACGCGGGCGGAGACGCCCCCGTCGACGAGCGAGAAGATGCTGCGCGGCCGGTAGAAATCAGTACCGGCCTCGAGCGCGTCCTCGGTCATCTCGCAGATGAGGCGAGGACTCCCGTTGCCCATCCGGACGATGGCCTCCCTGGACATGTCGTCGAGCACCTCGCCACCCGTCAGCTCGTCGACGAGTGCGGATGCTTCACCGTGCTGGAGGCCGGGCAGGTCGATGCGCTGCAGCAGACCGTCGCGCCACATCGACAACAGCGCCCTGGTCGCGCCGCCGGCATCCGAGGAGCGCTGCAGATCCATGATGAACAGCACGACGCAGGCCGCTGAGGCAGAACGATCAGCGATCCCGGCCAGATCCTCGGACGTGAGCACCGCACCGTCGTCGACGATGAGCACCGACTCGGCCGGCAATCGACGCCAGTCTCGGAGCCGGTACGAGGCGTGCGGTCGACCTGACACCTCGACCACAGTGCGACCGCTGGTGCGGAGAAGGTCGGCGATGTCCTGTGATGCGCGTGTCTTGCCACTCCCTTTCGAGCCGACGAGCAGGGCACTCGTCCCTCTCTCGAGAATCCTCACGACCCGAGCGAGCGCCGAGCGTCTCGGGGTCCGCCCCGACCCACTGAAGGGACGGAGCTCGCGGCGGCGTGGGTAGTCGACCGACGCGTATCGGTCGGTCCGACCCCCGTGCTGGGGAGCACTGGACGAGGTCACCACTGTCCGTCGCAGATCGTCATGGCTGCGACCCGGCGATCGTGGACGGCATGGGCCCCTCCTTCGAGAATCGTCCGACAGGACCGAGAGTGCGATCAGGCTAGGTGACCGTCGCGGGTCGGTCTACCCCTGCTCAACCCCGCACCCGTCCGATCAGACCGCGCCGGTCGCGGGAGACCTCCGGGACCAGCGACACTCGTCTGCGCCCTACTCGACCGGCAGGCCGAGGCCACGGGCGATGAGCATCCGCTGCACCTCGGACGTCCCCTCGCCGATCTCGAGGATCTTGGCGTCGCGGTAGAAGCGGGCGACCGGGTACTCCTCCATGAAGCCGTAGCCGCCGAACACCTGCGTAGCGATGCGCGTCGCCGTCACCGCCGACTCGGACGTGAACAGCTTGGCGATCGAGGCGGCCTGCTTGAACTCCTTGGACGGCGCACCGGCATCCTTCAGCGCGGCCGCCTGGTAGGTGAGGGCGCGACCGGCCCGCAGCATCGTGGCGATGTCGGCGATCTGGAAGGCGACGCCCTGCTTGGCACCGATCGGCTTGCCGAACGTGGTCCGCTCCCCGGCGTACTGCACGCAGAGGTCGAGGCAGGCCTGCATGCAGCCGACGGCGAGGGCCGAGATGGCCACGCGACCGTCGTCGAGCGTCGCGAGGAACTGGGCGTACCCGCGTCCCCGTTCGCCCAGCAGGTGGTCGGCCGGCACCCGGGCATCGCTGAACGACAGCGGGTGGGTGTCGGAGATGTGCCAGCCGAGCTTGTCGTAGGGCGCCTCGGCGACGAAGCCTGGCGTGCCCGCCGGCAGCATGATCGCCGAGATCTCGGGGCTGCCGTTCTCTCGGGTCCCGGTACGGGCGGTGACCGTCACGACGGACGTGATCTCGCTGCCGGAGTTGGTGATGAACTGCTTGGAGCCGTTCACGACCCACTCGTCGCCGTCGAGGACGGCCTTGGTCTTGGTCGCCGAGGCGTCCGACCCGGCGCCCGGCTCGGTCAGGCCGAAGCCGGCCAGCGAGCGGCCGGCCACGAGATCGGGCAGCCAGCGCTGCTTCTGCGCGTCGGTGCCGTACTCGAGGATCGGGGTGATGCCGAGGCCCACCCCGGCCTGCAGCGTGATGCCGATCGACTGGTCGACGCGCCCGAGCTCCTCGATCGCGACGCACAGCGACGTGAAGTC
>JBEVGQ010000020.1:0-2593 GCA_040511655.1 Aeromicrobium sp.
CCTCCGCCGTCCTGGCCGTGGGTGCCGCGGAACTCCTCCGACAGCCCGGTCGCCTCGAGGAACGCCTCTTCGAGCGTCGCCTCGCGGGTCGTCAGCTGGTGCAGCCGGATGCCCGCGGCGTGCGCGGCGTCGCTGATCTGCTCGGCGGTCGCGCCGCGCACGACGACCCCGTCGTCGGCGGCCGTGACGGAGGCACCGATCGCCTCGATGGCCGGCACCAGCGCGCCGAGGTCGGGCGAGCGGACGGTCACGCTGCCGAGCGTGCTGTGCGAGATGAAGTCGTGCACCGGGCCGTTGGCCAGCATCCGGCCGCGCCCGATGACGACCAGCTCGTCAGCGAGCAGCGCCATCTCCTGCAGCAGGTGGCTGGAGACGAAGACCGAGCGCCCCTGCTGGGCCAGGTGCTTGAGCAGGCTGCGCAGCCAGGTGATGCCCTGCGGGTCGAGACCGTTGCTGGGCTCGTCGAGGATCAAGGTGTGCGGGTCGCCGAGCAGCGCGGCGGCGATGCCCAGGCGTTGCCCCATGCCGAGGCTGAACTTGCCCGGACGTCCGCCGGTGACCCCCGTGAGACCGACCATCTCGATGACCTCGTCGACGCGGCGGTCGTCGATGCCGTTGGGCGCGGCCAGCATCCGCAGGTGGTTGCGAGCCTTGCGGGTCGGATGGAACGGCTTGGCCTCCAGCAGCGCTCCGACGTGCCGCATCGGGTGGTCGAGGCCCGTGAACGGCACCCCGTCGAAGGTCGTGATGCCCTCACCCCGGTCGAGGCCCAGCATCAGACGCATCGTCGTGGACTTTCCCGATCCGTTCGGACCCAGGAATCCGGTGACGCTGCCCGGACGCACCGTGAACGACAGGTCGTCGACCGCACGATGCGCGCCGAAGGTCTTGCCGAGCGACCGAGCTTCGATGAGCGCCATGTGCTCACCCTTTCACGAGCGCGACGGCATACGGTTCAGGCATGACAGATCACTCTGCGGTGCGCCCGATCGAGGACGGGGTCGCGACCGACCTGCGCGGCGAGCTGACGTACGCCGGCTACCTTCGGCTGCCGACGCTGCTCTCGGCCCAGCAGCCGGTCTCGGACCACCACGACGAGATGCTGTTCATCGTCCAGCACCAGGTCACCGAGCTGTGGCTGAAGCAGCTCATCCACGAGCTGCGTTCGGCGATAGCGCTCGTCGAGGCCGACGACCTGTCGCCGGCGCTCAAGCGGCTGGCGAGGGTCAAGGCGATCCAGCGGCAGATGTTCGAGCAGTGGTCGGTGCTCGAGACGCTGACGCCGGTCGAGTACGTCCAGTTCAGGGACAGCCTGGGCAAGGCGTCGGGCTTCCAGTCACCGCAGTACCGCACCGTCGAGTTCCTGCTCGGTAACAAGAACCCGGCGATGATCGCGGTGTTCGACCACGATCCCGTCCTGCACGACGCGCTGCTGGCCGACCTCGCGGCGCCGAGCATCTACGACGCCTTCCTGCGGTTCTTGTCGCGGCGAGGGCACGACGTGCCGGCGTCCGTGCTCGAGCGCGACCTCGCCCAGCCGTACACCGCCGACGCCGGCGTCACCGAGGTGCTGCGACGCATCTACGCCGATCCGGCGACGCACTGGGACGCCTACGAGATGTGCGAGGAGCTCGTCGACGTCGAGGAGAGCTTCCAGCTGTGGCGCTTCAGGCACCTCAAGACCGTCGAGCGCATCATCGGCTTCAAGCGAGGAACCGGCGGCTCGTCGGGCGTCCACTTCCTGCAGAAGGCCCTCGAGCTGACGTTCTTCCCCGAGCTGCGCGACGTCCGCACCCAGCTCTGACCCCGCCCGGCCCCGGTCCGCGAGTGGCGCAGTCTCGCGGGAAACGGCGTCTCGGAACCGCAGGATTGCGGCCACTCGCGGATACGGGCGGACGTACGAGGGCCCCGTCCCCACGCGGTGCGTGGAGCCGGGGCCCTCGGGGTGCTGCGTCAGCGGTGTGGGCTCAGAAGCCCATGCCGCCCATGTCGCCCATGTCGGGAGCGCCACCGCCGGCCGGAGCGGGCTCCGGCTTGTCGGCGACGACGGCCTCCGTGGTGAGGAACAGGGCCGCGATCGACGCTGCGTTCTGCAGCGCGGAGCGCGTGACCTTGGCCGGGTCGATGATGCCCGCGGCGATCAGGTCGACGTACTCGCCGGTCGCGGCGTTGAGGCCGTGTCCGGCGGGCAGGTTGGTGACCTTCTCGGCCACGACGCCACCCTCGAGACCGGCGTTGATCGCGATCTGCTTGAGCGGGGCCGATGCGGCGACGCGCACGATGTTGGCACCCGTCGCCTCGTCGCCCGTGAGCTCGAGCTTCTCGAACACGGCAGCAGCAGCCTGGACGAGTGCGACGCCACCACCGGCGACGATGCCCTCCTCGACGGCGGCCTTGGCGTTGCGGACCGCGTCTTCGATGCGGTGCTTGCGCTCCTTGAGCTCGACCTCGGTCGCGGCTCCGACCTTGATGACGGCGACGCCGCCGGCGAGCTTGGCCAGACGCTCCTGCAGCTTCTCGCGGTCGTAGTCGGAGTCGCTGTTCTCGATCTCGGCCTTGATCTGGTTGACGCGGCCCTGGATCTGGTCCTCGG
>JBEVGQ010000021.1:0-8196 GCA_040511655.1 Aeromicrobium sp.
TTCTTCGCCGGCGCGGAGGTCAAGACGATCCTCGTCCACCTGCTGCGCCAGTACGAGTGGACCGTCACCCCCGGCTACGTCGCCCCCATGAGCTACGCCTCGCTGCCCTTCCCGAAGGACGGGCAACCCGTCCACCTCACCCGCCGCTGACCCCATCGACCACAGGAGCGCCATGTCCCGCACGTTGACCAACCAGGTCGTCGCCATCACCGGAGCCGGCCGCGGCATCGGCCTCGCCACCGCCCGGCGGTTCGCTGCCCAAGGCGCGATCGTCGTGATCGGCGACCTCGACGACGACGTCGCGGCCAAGGCAGCGCTGCTGGCCGGCCCTCGGGCCGTCGCACACGTCGTGGACGTCGCCGACCGCGACTCGTTCGCACGATTCATCGAGCTCGCCCGGCAGCAGGGGCCCATCGACGTGCTCGTCAACAACGCCGGCATCATGCCGCTGTCGCCGCTGGTCGACGAGACCGACGAGGCGACCGACCGCATCATCGATGTCAACCTGCGGGCCGTCATCACCGGCACCAAGCTCGTGGTGCCCGAGATGATCGCCAGGGGCCACGGTCACGTCATCAACATCGCATCGGCGGTCGGCCGCATCGCCGTGGCCAACGGGGCGACGTACAGCGCCAGCAAGTACGCCGTCATGGGGTTCTCCGAGGCGATGCAGTCCGAGCTGGCGCCGTCCGGCGTCGACGTGTCGTGCATCCTTCCGACGGTCGTCGACACCGAGCTGGCTGCGGGCGTGTCGGCGGCCAAGGGCATGCGCGCCGTCCGCCCGGACGAGGTCGCGGCGGCGGTCGTCAAGGTTGCGCAGAAGCCGCGCTTCGAGACGTGGGTGCCGGCGTGGAGCAAGGGTCTGTTCTACTCCATGAACGCCCTGCCACGCCGGGTGCGCAACGGCGCCGGTCACGCGATCGGTGCCGACGAGGCGCTGCGTGACGTCGACGCCGACGCGCGCGCCGAGTACGAGCGCCGCGCTCGCGGCTAGCGAGTTCCCCAAGCCCCGCGCGGTGGATCGGCAACCTCACGAGGCTTCAGACGGTTGCAGATCCACCACCCCCGGGCCGGACGGTCGCGGTCCGGAGTCTGGTCGACGACGATCCAGATGACATCGGGCTCGTTGCGGTCATTGGCCCAGACACTGACGACCGGCGTCTCATTCGCCAACAGCTCAAGCGTCAGCAGTGCCTCGGCATCCGAGGTCGAGACCTGCAGGACGCCGGCGGTGCGCAGCGTGCCCGACCAGACCATTGCCAGGTCGGGGGTTGGCGAGAAGCTCTCCGGGTCCGACAGCAGGATCTCGGTCTCGCCGTCCAGCTCCGTGAGTGTGGGGACGGTGACGCACGACGAGGTCACGGCGACAGGAGTCATGCTGCTGTCGCCCGGGATGACACCCACACGCTCGTCCATCACGAAGATCAGCGAGTTCGGCGGCCTGACACGCACGCTTCGCAAGACCATCAGTTCTTGACCACCTTCGATCTCGGGCCGCGGCGACCCGGTACGCCTTCACTCAGCCAATGGAGGTGACGCGACCTGCTCGAGCCCCGCGATGGCGGACACTGACTCAATCATGCACTCAGATAGTGCGACCCACGTGCGTGAACAACCCCGGGTTCGTCATCCGAGCGCGCTTGAAGCACGAGTGGCGCGACCACCATCAGCATCAGAATGCCGCCGTAGTCCACGAAGAAGATCAGCTCGCGGCTAGCGAGTTCCCCAGGTGAACCGGTGGGTGTGGGTGCGGTAGTAGGTGAACGTCTGCAGACCGCGCACGCCCGGCACCGACCTGATCTGGTCGTTGACCACGGCGTAGAGGGCATCGTGGTCGGGGGCGATCACCTCGACGAGCAGGTCGGCGGGCCCCGCGGCGACGACGACGTAGATGACGGCGTCGATCGCGCCGATCGCATCGGCGACCGGCTCGACGTCGCCCTCGACCTCGATCGTCAGCATGGCCATGCTGCGGTAGCCCAGCTGGAGGGGATCGGTGACGCCGATGACGCGCAGGATCCCTCGCTCTTGCAGGCGCAGCACCCGGGCGCGGGCCGCACCGGAGGACAGCCCAGTCGCGGACGCGAGGTCGGAGTACGGCAGGCGCCCGTCCTCTTGCAGCAGCGTCAGCAGCTGGCGGTCGATCGCGTCGAGGCCGTCGTCGGAAGGGCGCGTCACCTGGCCACCCTAGACCACCTGGCGACGAATGAATCCGCAGTGCTGGAACATTCTTGCTGACGATACGTTCGCTCATCCGCAAGAATGCCCTAGGATCGGACGTGATCGCGTCGAGTGAGTCGACGTCCCCTCCAGCCCAGGAGAACCATGGACCCCGTCTCGACCGGCCTTCCACGTCCGGCGGTCAGCGTCGACCAGGTCGTGTCGATGGCGCGCGAGCACTTCGACGTCGAGGGCACCGGCGTCGAGCTGGGCAGCCAGCAGGACCGCAACGTGCTCCTGACGACACCCGATGGCACCCGCCACCTCGTCAAGGTCAGCAACCCGGTCTTCACGCGCGACGAGATCGAGGCGCAGGACCTCGTCATGCGCCACCTCGCGGCCCGCGGGCATGCCACACCGCAGCCGGTGGCATCCCCCGGCGGGGAGGAGATCGTCACGGTCGACATCGACGGCGTCCCGCACGCCGTGCGCCTGCTGACGTTCGTGCCCGGCGAGCCCCTGTCGTCCGCCGGGGCGCCGTGGCCCGCCACGTTGGCGCAGATCGGCCACCTGGCCGGGCAGGTCGTCACGGCGCTCGCGGACCTGACCCACCCGGGCATGGAGCGCGAGCTGCAGTGGGACCTGCGCCGCGGCGAGACGGTCGTGGCCGAACGCCTGCACCTGATCGAGGACGCCGTGCGGCGGGAGTCGGTCGAGCAGGCACTGCGTCGCGTGGCCACCGCGCTCGGTCCGGTGCGGGATGCTCTGCCGACCCAGCCCGTCCACGGCGACCTGACGACCGACAACCTCGTCGGCGGACGCGACCACGTCGGCGCCCTCCAGCCCACGGGCATCATCGACTTCGGCGACGTGATGACCAGCTGGCGCGTGGCCGAGCTGGCCGTGGCGTGCAGCGCGGTGTTCCGCCACGAGCCGCACCGACCGCTCGCTGTCCTGCCCATGGTGGCAGCCTTCGACGCCGAGGTAGGCCTGACCGACGACGAGCTCGCCGCGCTCTGGCCGCTGATCGTGCTGCGCGGGGCCACCCTGGTGGTCAGCGGTGCCGAGCAGCTCGCCGTCGACCCCGACAACGCCTACGCCGCTGCTGCGCTCGACGACGAGTGGGCGATGTACGAGGTGCCGGCCGCGCAGGATGCTGCCGTCATGACCGCAGCCATCCGGCTGGCCCTGGGCCGTCCGGTCGACGTGCCCGCCTCGCCCAGCGGCATGCGGCCCATGGTGAGGGCCTTCGCCGACGCTGCCCCCGCGGTGGTTCGGCTGGGCCACGACAGCGACGTGCTCTGGGACGGCGCCTGGCTCGAGGACGGCCCGGCACACGACGAACGCGCGCTGGGCGACGCGGCGGCCGGCCGTTCAGCAGCCATCACGCTCTTCGGCGAGGGCCGGCTCACGCGCGTCCGCGCGAACAGTCGCGACGAGCCCACGAACGTCGCCCTCGCCTGCGACCTCCGCACGACCTCTCCGGTGACGTTGACGGCGCCCTTCGACGGCACCGTGACCCACCGCGACGGCGCGATCGTCCTGACGGGTCGCGACCACGCCGTCGTCCTGCGCACGCCTGCGGAAGCCGCCACTGGCGGCGGGGTCGTCGCCGGCGACGCCCTGGCCACCACCGATCGCGCCACCGTGTGGCTGACGGTGGCCGACGCCGTCGCCGATCGCCTGCCGCCGTCCTTCGTCCGGTCGGCCGAGCTGCCCGCTTGGAGCACGCGGGTGCTCGACCCGGCGCCTCTGCTCGGGATGCCGGCTGCACCGACGTCGGCTCGCCCCGACGTCGACCTGCTCGAGCGCCGCACAGGGGCCTACGCACCCCTGCAGAACCACTACTACGCAACGCCGCCGCAGATCGAGCGAGGATGGCGCGAGCACCTGATCGACACGGCCGGCCGGCACTACCTCGACATGGTCAACAACGTGACCGTCCTGGGGCACGGGCATCCCGAGGTGGCCGCCGTCGCAGCCGACCAGTGGCGCCGCCTCAACACCAACTCCCGCTTCCACTACGCGGCCGTCGCCGAGCTCAGCGAGCGCCTGCTCGCAACCGTCCCCGACGAGCTCGACACGGTGCTGCTCGTCAACAGCGGCTCCGAGGCCGTCGACCTGGCGCTGCGCCTGACCCGGGCGTTCACCGCGCGCGACGACGTCCTGTGCGTGACCGAGTCGTACCACGGCTGGACCGTCGCGTCGGATGCCGTCTCCACCTCGACCTCCGACAACCCGCGGGCGGAGCAGACCAGGCCGGCCTGGGTGCACGCGGTCGAGCTGCCCAACGCATACCGAGGCACCTACCGAGGTGCAGGCGCCGGCGTGGCCTACGCCCGCGACGCGGTCGCCGAGATCGAGCGCCTGGCCGCGACCGGCACCCCCGTCGGCACCTGGATCGCCGAGCCACGCAACGGCAATGCCGGCGCGATCGGCCTGGCGGCGGGGTTTCTCGCCCCCGTGTACGACGCCATCCGCTCGGGTGGCGGCGTCTGCATCTCCGACGAGGTGCAAGTGGGCTACGGCCGACAGGGCGACTGGTTCTGGGGCTACGAGGACCACGGTGTGGTGCCGGACGTCATCACGGTGGCCAAGGCCATGGGCAACGGCCATCCGCTCGGCGCCGTCATCACCAGGCGCGAGATCGCCCAGGCGCTGGCCGACCAGGGCACCTTCTTCTCGTCCGCGGGCGGCAGCACGCTGAGCAGCCGCATCGGCACCACCGTGCTCGACATCATCCAGCGCGACGGACTGCAGGAGCACGCCCGCACCATCGGTGAGCACCTACGGCGCGAGGTCGAGCGGCTGGCCGAGAAGCACACACTCATCGGCGCCGTGCACGGACGTGGGCTGTACCTCGGCATCGAGCTGGTGCGCGACCGCGAGACGCTCGAGCCGGCGCCCGAAGAGACTGCGGCTCTGTGCGACCGCATGCTCCAGCTCGGAGTCATCGTGCAGCCGACCGGCGACCGTCAGAACGTCCTCAAGGTCAAGCCGCCGATGTGCCTGTCGCGCGACAGCGCCGACTTCTTCGTGGCTCGGCTCGACGAGGCCCTGAGCGGCTGACGACGGTCACCGGCCGCCGATGTCGATCTCCGTCCACGTCGCGCCGGCGTCGAGCGACTGACGCAGGTCGCCTCCGTCGCCGACCCAGGCGTACAGAGCCCCGCCCGCCTCCCTCACGTCCGATGTCTTCGCCGGCACCTTCATGGGCCTGAAGGTGTCGTTGGCCGGGGTCGTGGCGACGAGCCATCCGGCCGGGCCTCGCTCGGCGTCCAGGCCGAGGACCAGTCGCCCGTCGGGCAGCACGTCCGTCGCGAGGTGGTCGAGTCGTCGCAGTGACACGCCGTCTGGTGTGAAGGGCCGTGGCGTCCCTCCGTCCATGACGATCATCCCCTCGATGAAGATGTCCTCCATGTCGCTTGCGTCGATGAACGACAGGAACGTGACGCCGTGGCTCGCGATGAGATCGTCCGGTGCTCCGAGCTTCGAGTACACGCGGGTCTCGGTTGCCCAGGTGCGACCGCCGTCGGCGGAGTGGACGAGGCGGAACGTGCGCCTGGCCCGGTCGGTCACTCCCCAGATGGTGCCGTCCTCATCGATCGCGACCGACTCGAAGGCGCCGGAGCGCGTGTGCCGGCCGGGTGGCGGCACCTCGTGCACCGATCCGTCCGACGGACGGTAGAAGATCCAGGCCTGAGGATCGGGAAGCAGGATGTCGCCGGCCCGCACGGGTGTCGACGGCTCGGGCTTGCCGGCCGCCTTGGTGGAGCCGTCCAGCGCGATCCGGGTCGACGACGTCTCGGACGAGCCCTCGACCAGGACGAAGCCGTCGTCGAACCCGATCGGCTCGTTGTAGGCCGATGCCTTCGCGGAGCGGACGACCTTGCCGTGGGCATCCAGCAGCCGCCAGGCACCCTTCTCGTCCTCACCCTCGCCGTCACTGATCGAGAACGTCAGCAGCACCGAGCCGTCGCCCGCACGGGCCACGCCCGCCGGGGCACCGGCGACGGAGATGATGTCGTCGGCCGATGCGGCACTGTCGTAGAGGACGTCTTGGTACGAGCTTCCGTGGAAGACGACGTATGCATCGAGTGCGGCAGCCAGCGCGCCCACGGCGAGAACGCCCACGATCGTCCGCGTGATGTGCATGGCGCCATGCTGCCAGCGCGACCCTGACGATCAGGGCTGTGGTGCGGCCCGTCCGGGGATGATCGGCTCGATGCGGTAGCCGAGCCTCAACGTCTCGCCTGGCCCGACGATCCGAATGCCGGGCTTGTCGCGCAGCTCGCCCGCGAAGTCGACAGGTGCCGCCCCGCCCACGCACGGCTCGAGGCACAGCAGGTCGGCGCCGGTCGGCCGCGACCAGACCACGAAGACGTCGACGACGGTGTCCCAGGTCATCCGGATGCCTCGTCCGGACGGCGCGAGGTAACGCAGGCCGCGGCTGGCGACCTGGTCCATCACGATCGCGTCGGCCGTGAACAGCTCGGGGTCGAGCCGCAGGGTGGTGCCGTCGACGGGGCTCGGCTGCGAGTCGGGCAGCACCAAGGTGTGGTCGAGCCGGCGGATCGGAGCGGGCTCGGCCTCGTCGAAGACGACGACGTGGTCGGTCTTGGCGGCGTCCGGCTCCAGGGGCCAGGCGAAGGCGGGATGCGAGCCGATCGAGACCGGCATCGCGACCTCACCGGGATTGAGCACCTCGTAGGTCGTCGCGAACCCGTCGTCGTCCATGGCGTACCGAGCCGTGAGCTGGAAGGCGAACGGGAACCGGGCGCGGGTCTCGTCGTCGTCTCGCAGCCGCAGCGTCGCCGACGAGTCGCCGGATTCGACGACGTCCCACGGCAGGTCGCGGGCGAAGCCGTGCTGGGTGAGCGGGTACGTCGTGCCGTCGACCGTGATCGTGTCGTCGGGCACGCGGCCGACGATCGGGAACAGGATCGGCGCGTGCCTGCGCCACTCCGGCCCGGCCTGCCACAGCAGCTCGTGGCCGGTCACGTCGCGCAGGGAGTGCGGCTCGGCCCCTAGCGTGGAGATCTCGACGGTCCCGGCACTGCTGCGCAGTCTCAGCACGTCACAGCCCCCGCGCGTCGTAGGTCTCGCCGGCGTCCTGCGTGGCGGCGAAGATCGCGTCGACGAGCTCGCGGGCCGTGCGGCATCGCAGCAGCCGCAGCTGGTCGAGAGGGCCGAGCGGTGCGATGGCCGCCAGCTGCCACAGCGCGTCGACGGGATCGTCGCTGAGCTGGACGCTCGGCGACCAGCCCAGGTCGTCGAACTCGCTCGCCCGCGCCAGCGTCCGCCGCACGAGCGCCTCGGTCTGGTCGAAGCGCTCCTGCAGGCCGTCGTCCCACTCCAGCGGCGGCAGGTCCCTCACCCGGGCCCGCGGATACGGGTCCTCGGACGTCCACTCGACGACCTCGATGCGGCGCGTGCCCTCGCCCAGGAGCGCCAGATAGCCGTCGGCGACCTTCAGCTCGGCGACCTGGCAGACGGTGCCGACGTCGAAGCGCTTCTCGCCGCCGCCGACCTCCTGCCCGCGCTCGATCAGCACGACACCGAACTCGGCGGGGCCGTCGGGCAGCAGATCTTGCAGCATCTGCAGGTAGCGCGGCTCGAAGACCCTCAGCGGGAGCGGCATCGCCGGGAACAGCACCGAGCCCAGCGGGAACATCGCGACGTCGGCGTCCATGCCGACCATCCCACCACGGATGCGCCCGACCAGCGCGCCGGTGTCAGGCGAGGGTCTGGACGACCTCGGCCCGCGCGTGGTGGCGTCCGCGGGGCACGATCATCGGCGTGCCGCTGACCGGGTCGGGGACGACCTCGCAATCGAGCCCGAAGACGTCGGTGACGACCTCGGCGTCGATCACGTCGCGCGGCGGGCCCTCGGCCACGATGACGCCCTTCTTCATCGCGATGATGTGGTCGGCGTAGCGGCACGCCAGGTTGAGGTCGTGCAGCACCAGCACCACGGTCTTGCCCGACGCGCGGTTGAGGTCGGTGAGCAGGTCGAGCAGCTCGACCTGGTGGTTG
>JBEVGQ010000022.1:0-7082 GCA_040511655.1 Aeromicrobium sp.
GAGATGTGAGCTCTAGATGTGAGAGAGCCCCACCAGAGCGTTTCCGGTGGGGCTCTCAGGCGGTGCGGATGCGTCAGACGGCGACGGCGACCTCTGCCACGACGCCCTTGGCGGCCGTCACGGCGCTGTCGACCGAGACGGCCTTGGGTGCCAGCGTGCGCAGCGTCCACTCCCCCGGACCCGCGAAGAAGCGGAACTGGCCGGTCGCCGAGGTCGGCACCTCGGCCGTGAACTCGCCCGTGCGATCGAGCAGGCGCACGTACGCGTTGCCGACGGGCTGGCCGTCACGCGTCACGACGCCCTGGATGACTGCCTGGTTCTGGACGTCGACACCCTCGAGGGAGGGCCCGCCCTTAACCGCGCCGCACATCAGGCAGCACCCGGCTCGTCGCCCAGGGCGACCGGCACGCCGCGCAGCGAGCCGTACTCGCTCCACGATCCGTCGTAGTTCTTGACGTTGTCGTAGCCCAGGATCTCCTTGAGCACGAACCACGTGTGCGAGCTGCGCTCGCCGATGCGGCAGTACGCGATGGTGTCCCTGCCCTCGTCGAGGCCGGCGCCGGCGTAGAGCGCCGTGAGCTCGTCATCGCTCTTGAACGTGCCGTCGTCGTTCGCGGCCTTGCTCCAGGGGACGTTGCCCGCCGTGGGGATGTGACCGCCGATCTGCGCGGCCTCCTGCGGCAGGTGCGCGGGGGCCAGCAGGCGTCCGGCGAACTCGTCGGGGCTGCGGACGTCGATCAGGTTCTTGGTGCCGATCGCGTCGATGACCTCGTCGCGGTAGGCGCGGATCGATGTGTCGGCGTCCTTGGCGGTGTAGGTCGTGGCCGCGCGCTCGGGCACGTCCTTGCTCAGCTCACGGGCGTCGAGCTCCCACTTCTTGCGACCGCCGTCGAGCAGGCGCAGGTTCTCGTGGCCGTAGTAGGCCAGGTACCAGTAGGCGTACGCGGCGAACCAGTTGTTGTTGCCGCCGTAGAAGACCAGCGTGTCGTCGTTGGCGATGCCCTTGGACGACAGGAGCGCCTCGAGCTTCTCCTTGCTCACGAAGTCGTGGCGCACGCCGTCCTGGAGGTCCTTCTTCCAGTCGATCTTGATCGCACCGGGGATGTGGCCGGTGTCGTATGCGCTGGCGTCCTCGTCGACCTCGACGAGCACGACCTTGGGGTCGTCGAGGTTCGCCTCGACCCAGTCTGCAGTGACGAGCGCGGATTCGCGGCTCATGAGTTACCTCCGTTGTGCCCGGTGGGCGTTGGTTGTGTCTGGTTGGTGGGGATGGTGGGTGGGGTCAGGGTGCGGCCGGCGCGAGCCGTCGCAGGGTCAGGTACAGCTCGCAGCCGAGGCACAGGCCCACGACCGCGTTGAGCAGGGCCGCCACCAGCGCGAACGCCGTGGCGACGAGGGCCGCCGTCGTCGCGCCCGCCAGCAGCGAGACCAGGGCGACGGTCGTGAACGCGAGCCCGACCAGCTGCGCGAACCGTGGCGGACGGGCGTCCTCGAGCTCGGACGGCGGGCCGATGCGCGGGCGGACCAGCCTCGCGTACGCGACCGCCCACGGCGACGCTGCGAGGCTCACGAAGGCGGCGACCGCGAACACGACCACCTGCACGCCCAGCAGGACGACGCGCACCGGCTCGGACGGGATCGCCAGCACCAGGGCCAGGACCGTCGCGGTCAGGCCGGCGACGACCCGCAGACCCCGCGGGTCGACCTGGGTGGGCTGGGACATGGATGCTCCTGCACTGGGACGGACAGCACGGCCGACCCGCCCGGAGGGGCGGGGGCGTGCGGCACTGACGGACGTTCGGTCAGCGCGTGCGACACAGCGACGAGCGCGTGCGGCAGTTGTCCACTGCACGTCGGCGCGTCAGGTGTGTCGTCCGGAACATGACACCAGCCTAGGGACACCGAGCGCGTCAGACACCCGTGCGTCTCACCATGCGGATACCTGTCTCACTATTCGGCACCCAAGCGGCGATCGCAGCAGTTATTGCCGGCCCGCGACGGCCCGCTCGACCGCTGCCAGCACCTGCTCGCGGCGCGGCAGACCCGATGCCCGTGTCGTGACGGCCCCGGCGGCGTCGAGCACCAGCACGGTCGGCGTGCGCATCACCGACAGGTCGCGCACGAGCTGCAGGTGCGACTCCGCGTCGATGTCGACCGTCACGACGCCCGGTGTCGACGACGCGATGTCGGCCAGCACGACGCGGGTGGCGCGGCACGGGCTGCAGAAGGCGCTGGAGAACTGCACGAGGGTCGCGCGCTCACCGAGAGGGGCGCCGATCTGCTCGGCCGTCAACCGCTCGGTCGTGTCGTCCTCGGCCGCGGCGGCGAACCGGCCGTTCTTCCATCGCACCAGCAGGGCGACGACCACCGTCGCCACGAGGGCGGCGCCGAGGAGCACGGGACCGGTCACGCGTCCAGCCTACGACTAGCGCAGGACGGGGACCGTGATGAGCTGTCCGCCCAGGTAGACGATCGGGGCGACGAACGCGACGGCCATCGCCCCCGGGAAGCCCCAGGCGACCGCGGGATGAGCACCGCGACCGACCATGATGCGTCCGACCAGCTGACCCAGCACGGCCAGGACCGCGGCGCCGGCGCCCACCAGGACCCCGAAGAAGACCGTCATGGCCGAGTCGACGAGGGCGGCCACCGCCGCACCCGCGGCCGCACCGGCCAGGGTCGACACGCTGAGGCAGATCCACCGGTCGATCGGCAGCAGCCAGGCGAGCAGCCCGGCCCCGAGTCCCGCGGCACCGACGGCCACGACGTCCGCGTCGCCCAGCGACTGCACCGCCCCCAGCCAGCCGGCCGTGAAGGCCGCGACGACCGCCAGTGTCACGGCGTACCCGACGGACGAGACCAGCTGGCCACGACCGTCCTTGCGCAGCATCTGCGCCACGAGGGCGACGAACACCGCCGCCATGACCGCCGGCAGCACCCCGGCGAACATCCCGGTGTCGGTCACCCCGACGACGTCGGCCGAGTTTCCCCCGGCCCCCTCGAGAAGGTCGGGCTCGAGCGTGAGCACGGTGGCCACGACGCCGGCGACCGCTGCAGGCGCGAACCGCGGCGAGCCGACGACGTCGCCGGTGGACGTCACCAGCGGCGGCGAGGCCGCGACCAGCAGCTGGACGAGCACGACGACCGCCGCGACCAGCACGTCGTCGGCATGGGCCGCGAGCGTGATGACGCCCGCCAGAGCGAGGGCGAGCAGCGTGGATCCGAGTCGTGACACCCCACGCATGATGCCAGTCTCGGGCTCAGCCGCCCGCGAACGGTGGCAGGAACTCGACGTTGATCCCCGCGGGAAGCCGGACGTCGGACGGCTCCTTCGCGCCCACCGGCACCTCGCCGACCAGGATGGAGCAGAAGTCGATCACGTCGTCGAAGCGGTCGCGGTGGCCGTGACGGCGGTGGATCTCGGCCAGCAGCTCGGCCAGGGTGGAGGCGTCGACATGCTCCTCGGCGATGCCCGCGGCGGCTCGCGCAGCGGCCCAGTAGTGCACTGTGACGTCGTTCTCATTCTCGTCACCTCGTGGCAATTGATCCGTCACATGTCGTATTCTCGTGCATGCGACGAGGCCACGGTGACTCACCATGGCCTCGACGCATAACTGCACACTGTGCCCCGCACGAATCGCAGCACCGGAGGTAGCGACGATGTCCCATCTGCTCCTGCTCACCAAGAGCACCCAGTCCTCGGTCGAGGTGCTGCCCGCCCTCGCGTTGCTGCCCCATCACGTCAAGATCCTCCCCGCCGAGGCCAGCGCCCTGCTCGACGCTCCCCCGTGTGACGCCGTGCTGGTCGACGGCCGCCACGACCTCGCCCAGGTCCGCAGCCTCACCCGCGTCATCCGCACGACGGGCATCGAGTGCGCCCTCATCCTGATCCTCACCGAGGGCGGCCTGGCCGTCGCGGCGTCCGACTGGGGCATGGACGACGTCATCCTCACCACGGCCGGTCCCGCCGAGCTCGAGGCCCGCCTGCGGCTCGGCATCGGCCGAGTAGCGGCCGCCCTCGACGGCGGCGACACCGAGAGCCACGTCATCTCGTCCAGCGGCCGGGTCGTCGACGACGCCACCTACACCGCGAAGCTTGAGAACCGCACGCTCGACCTGACGTTCAAGGAGTTCGAGCTCCTCAAGTTCCTGGCGCAGCACCCCGGTCGCGTCTTCACCCGTCAGCAGCTGCTGCAAGAGGTGTGGGGCTACGACTACTTCGGCGGCACCCGCACGGTCGACGTCCACGTACGTCGTCTGCGGGCCAAGCTCGGCACCGACAACGAGACGTTGATCGGCACCGTGCGCAACGTGGGCTACCGCTTCGTGGCGACCAAGTCCGAGCCCGCTCGACAGACGGCCGACGCCGAGGTCTGAGGCGTCACCGCCCCCGTGTGCGCCTCTGCCATGCTGAGCAGATGGCACAGAACCACCGCTCCGCATCCTTGGTCGTCGCCTCGAGCATCGCGCCGCGCGAGGCGGTGACCCTCCGATGAGCCTCGTCGAGCTGGCCGAACGCGCTGCCGCCGTCGACGGCGTGGCGCCGTTCAACGAGGCCACCCTGTTCGCGCTGCGCGACCGCCTCAGGGCACGGGTGCTGGTGCACCAGTCCGACGGCGACGGTCGCGTGATCGCCGCGGCCTACGCCGCCGGCGACGCGCCGGTCGAGGTCGTGGTCGACCCGGCCCGACGGCGCGAGGGCATCGGCCGGCGGATCCTCGACGAGCTGCTGGCCGACGGCGAGCACGGCTACTGGGCCCACGGCGACCTGCCCGCTGCGCAGGCGCTCGCGGCGTCCGCGGGCCTCGTCGCGGGACGCACCTTGCTGGCGCTGCGCCTGACGTTCGACGGACCGCCGGCGACCGAGCGGGTGCCCGAGGGCGTCACGCTGCGCACGTTCGCGCCGGACGACGTCGACCAGGTCGTGGCCGTCAATGCCCGCGCTTTCGCCCACCACCCCGAGCAGGGCGCCATGGACCGGGCCGACATGGAGCGCCGCATGGCATCCGACTGGTTCGACGCCGGCGGCTTCTTCGTCGCCGAGCGGGACGGTCGGGTCATCGGCTTCCACTGGACCAAGGTCGAGGCCCAGCCCGGTGACGAGCCCAGTGGGGAGGTCTACGTCGTCGGCATCGACCCCGACGCCCAGGGCGGCGGGCTCGGCACCGCGCTGACGGCGCGCGGGCTGCGGCACCTGTTCGAGCGCGGGCTGCCGGCGGTCGACCTCTACGTCGAGGGCGACAACGCGCCCGCCCTCACGGTCTACCGCAAGCTCGGCTTCGTCGATCGTGCCCGCGACACCCTCTACGTCCGCCCCCCGAACGCCGACGAGAGACATACGCACCCCTGAGGAGAGACTCCCGGCGCCACCGGTCTCTCGTCACGGGTGCAGGAGTCTCTCGTCGGCGGTGCAGGAGTCTCTCGTCGGCGGGGGTTAGGAGAGGCCGCGCTGGAGGGCGGCGGCGGCTCGGCGGGACGCCTTGGGGGCGACGGTGCCCAGCCCGACCATGTTGATGAAGCCGTGGATGAGCCCGTCCTCGCGAACGTGCTCGACCCGGACGCCCGCAGCCCTCAACTTGCCGGCGTAGGCGTCGCCCTCGTCGAGCAACGGGTCGAAGCCCGCCGTGACGACGTACGCAGGTGCCACGCCCGCCACGTCACCGTGCAGCGGGGACAGGCGAGGGTCGGTGCGGTCCTCGCCGCCGACCAGGTAGTTCTCCTCGGCGAGGTCCATGAACGCCTGGGTCAGGAAGAAGCCCTCCGCGTACGTCCTGCGGCTGGGCGCCTTCTCGGCGAAGTCGGTCGCCGGGTAGACCAGCAGCTGGAACGCCGGCGACGGACCGCCCACCGCGACGGACTGCTGCGCCACCACGGCCGCCAGGTTGCCGCCCGCGCTGTCACCGCCCACCGCGATGCGCGCGGGATCGATGCCCAGCGCCGGGGCGTGCTCGGCGATCCAGCTCCACGCAGCGAGGGCGTCGTCGACGGCTGCGGGGTACGGCGCCTCGGGAGCGAGCCGGTAGTCGACCGCCACGACCCGCACCTGCGCCTCCTCGGCGAGGAACCGGCACGTCGCGTCGTGGCTCTCGAGGTCGCCGTAGATCCATCCGCCGCCATGGAAGAACACCAGCGCGGGCGAACGTCCCGACAGGCCGCGCGGCGTGTAGAACCTCAGCCCCAGCGGACCACCCGGACCGTCGATCGTCCGATCGGTCACCGCGCCGATCGGCTGGTTGCCACCGGCGAGACGCGACGACGACACGATGATCCTGCGGCCTCGGCTGATCGACACCGACTCGGCCGCCGGGCCCTCGAGACGCTGGAGCCTCAGCAGCAGCTGCATCTCGGGGTGGAGCGTGCGGCCGTCGATCGTGACGGGAGCGCCGGCCAGGCGCGACAGCACCGGCCGCGGAAGCTGCATCAGGGAGCGCGCCGCAGCGCCGCGGACGGCACCGATCGCGGCGGGTACGAGAGCCATGCGCACACGCTATCGGCCCACGCGTCCCACGGCGCTCGTTCAGTTCGTGTTCACCTTGGTCTGCCACGCTGGACATGTGGACACACACGACATGACGGTCGCCGCTGTCGAGGACCCGGCCTCTCCCGACGAGTTCGACGTCGACCCGCCGTTCGACCCCGCGCAGAGCGCCCTGCCCGCCGATCGCTTCCTCGACCGCGAGCTGTCGTGGATCGCCTTCAACTCCCGCGTGCTCGAGCTGGCCCAGGACGAGAGCCTGCCGCTGCTCGAGCGTGTGCGGTTCCTGGCGATCTTCGCGAGCAACCTCGACGAGTTCTTCATGGTGCGCGTCGCCGGGCTCAAGCGCCGCATCGCCGCGGGCGTCGCGGTGCCGTCGGCTAGCGGCCTCAACCCCCGCAACGTGCTGACGCGCAGCCTCGAGGCCACCCAGGACCTCATGGTCCGCCACGCCGAGACGTACCACTCCCACCTGGTGCCGGCGCTGGCTTCTGAGGGCATCGAGCTGCTCCACTGGGACGCGCTGCGCCCGTCGGAGCAGGAGCAGATCAGCGCCCTCTACCGCGACCGCGTCTTCCCGGTACTGACCCCGCTGGCGGTCGACCCC
>JBEVGQ010000023.1:0-6105 GCA_040511655.1 Aeromicrobium sp.
GGCAGCAACGCGTGGGCCGCGGGCGGAGGACGCACGGCCAGCGGCAGCCCGCTGATCGCCGGCGACCCGCACCGCGTCCTGGAGTCGCCGGGCGTCTACCAGCAGGTGCGGCTCGTCTGCCCGGACGTCGACGTGGTGGGCCTGGCGTTCCCGGGGGTGCCGGGCGTCCAGCACTTCGCGCACGCAGGCGACGTCGCCTGGGCCATCACGAACGCGATGGCCGACTACGAGGACCTGTTCGTCGAGCAGCTGCGACGCACCGGCGACGGCGTCGAGGCTCGCGGGGCCGACGGTTGGTACGCCGCCGACGTCCGGACGGAGTCGATCGACGTCCGCGGTGCCGATCCGCTGCAGGTCGAGGTGGTGGTGACGCGGCAGGGCCCGGTGATCATCGGCGGGCCCGACCAGGGCGACGGCCTCAGCCTGCGCACGACGGCACGCGTCGGACGTGATCTCGGGTTCGGCGCGATCATTCCGTTGATGCGCGCGACGTCGGTCGAGGACGTCGACCGTGCCCTCGACCGGTGGGTCCTGCCGGTCAACAACGTCGTGACGGCCGACCGGACGGGGCGGGTGCGCTACCGCGTGGCCGGCCGCGTCCCTCGGCGGGACGAGAGCGCGCGACGGGTGCCCGTGCCTGCCTGGGACGAGCGGCACGCATGGATGGGCTGGGTCGACCCGCTGCCGTCCACCGAGGTCGCGCGCGACGACGTGCTGGTCACGGCCAACGAGCGCCGCGGGCCGGAGAGCCGCGCCATCGGCCACGAGTTCGCCCCGCCGCACCGCGCCGACCGCCTGCGGGAGCTGCTGGACGGTCGCGACGACCTGACGGCGGAGGACGCCGCCGCGTTCCACGTCGACACCGAGCTGGCCCCGGCAGCCCCCCTGCGAGCCCTGCTCGAGCGCGTCGACGGTCTCGGCGCCGAGGCGCAGCGGCTGCGAGCGGACGTCCTTGCGTGGGACGGACGCATGGACGCGGGCAGCCCGGGCGCCGCGGCGTTCGCGGCCGTCCGCGGCGCGCTGGTCCGGCGGCTCGCCGATCAGCCGGCCTTCGCTGCTCTCAGGGAGCCGTCCCCGTACCCGGCGCTGTTCGACCCGTGGGTCGACCTGACCGGCCGGCTCGCGCAAGAGCTCGACCGCCTGCTCGGCCGCACGCCGACCCCGTGGGGGATCGACCTCGTCGCACTGGCGGGGGAGGCGCTCGAGGAGGTGGCCCGCACCGGCGTCCCTGACTCGTGGGGCGCGACGCATGTGTGGGCGCCGGCAGGCGTGCCGGCGGTGGCGCTGTCGGGCGACACCGAGTGCGTCCTGTCGACGTCGAGCGTCCCGGGCGTCACCGACACCGTGCTGCGAGGCCCCACCGCGCGCTACGTCTGGGACCTCGCCGACCGCGACGCGAGCCGGTGGATCGTCCCTCTCGGGGCGACCGAGGACCCGGCCGACCCGCACCACCACGACCAGCTCGAGCACTGGGTCGCCGGGCGACTCGTGCCCGTCCCGCCCCGGGACGACCCGCCCGACGACCACTCAGCCCAGGAGACCGCATGACGTTCACGCACCGACCCGTCGACCCCGTCGCCGACCTCGACCTGCTGCACACGTGGGTGACGCAGCCGCGCGCCCGGTTCTGGGGCATGACGACCTACACGCGCGACGAGGTCGGCGAGGTGTACGCGTTCCTCGACGGCCTGTCGACGCATCACGCCTACCTGGTGCACCGTGACGGTGAGCCGGTCGCGATCTTCCAGACCTACGACCCGGCCCACGACCCGGTGGGCGAGACGTTCGAGGTGCGCGAGGGCGACCTGGGATGTCATCTGTTCGTCGGCCCCGCCGAGGTGCCCGAGTCGGGATTCACGGGGCGCTTGGTGGCCTACCTCATCGGCGTCGTGCTGGCCGATCCGGTGGTGCAGCGCATCGTGGCCGAGCCCGACGTCGCCAATGCCGCGTCGATCGCCCGCGCCGAGCGGATCGGCCTGCAGCGCGGCGACGTCGTCGAGCTGGCCGACAAGACGGCCCAGCTCGCCTTCATCACCCGAGCAGAGCTGCTGGGCGCCGGGCTCAGGGTGTGAGCAGGACCTTGCCGGTCGCGCGACGCTCGTCGAGGGTGAGTAGCGCGGCGGACGCCTCGGCGAGCGGGAACGTCGGGCCGACGACGGGCGAGAGCGCCCCGCTGGCCAGGTGCGGCTCCATCGCGGCCCACTCGCCGGCGATGTGGCCCGGACGCTGCAGCACGTACGCGCCCCATCCGACGCCCACGACCGAGACGTTGTTGAGCAGCAGGCGGTTGACCTTGACGGTCGGGATGTCGCCGGCGGTGAAGCCGATCACGAGCAGCCGTCCGTCGTCGGCGAGGCACCGCAACGAGTCGGTGAAGCGGTCGCCGCCCACGGGATCGACCACGATGTCGACCTTGCCACCCGCCACGACGGCGTCCTTGAATCCGTCGGCGAGCACGAACTCGTCGGCACCGGCCTCGAGCGCGACGGCACCCTTCTCGGGGGTCGACGCCACGGCCACGACGCGCCCCGCGCCGAAGGCCTTCGCGACCTGGATCGCCGCGGTGCCGATGCCACCCGCGGCACCCTGCACCAGCACCGACTCGCCAGGCTGCAGGCCACCGCGCTCGACGAGGGCGAAGTAGGCGGTCCCGTAGTTGAAGATGATCGACGCACCCTGCTCGTAGGTGACCGCGTCGGGCAGGGCGAAGGTCTCGCTGACCGGCGCGACGGCGAGCTCGGCGAAGCCGCCCAGCAGGCACAGGGCCGCGACGCGGTCGCCGGGCGCGAAGCCCGATCCCTCGGGTGCGGTGACGACCTCGCCGGCGATCTCGGCACCCGGCGTGAACGGCAGGTCGGGCTTCATCTGGTACAGCCCACGCGACTGCAGCACCTCAGGGAACGCGACGCCCGCCGCGCGCACGCGGATCAGCACCTGTCCGTCGCCTGCCACGGGGTCGGGGACGTCGAGCAGCTCGAGTGCTTCGGGACCGTCGAGGGATGTGATCTGGATCGCCTTCATGAGGCCGACGATAGCGCATCCCTAAGCGCTTGCTTAGCGGATGGATCAGTGCGGCTCGTCGGCGACCCGTGAGTCGGTCAGCATGAGGGCGCCGGCCGCAGCGACGACTCCCACGACGACGGCGATCGCCGCATAGGCGATGCGTTCGCCGTGGAAGTACGAGTCGACCAGCTCGGTGCTCCACGTGCCCGCCGGCAGCCGCGACGTCACGAGCACCGCGATGAGCGTGCCGATGATCGCGGTGCCGACGCTGGTGCCGACCTCCTGGGCGGTGTCGTTGAGCGCGGCACCGATCGAGGTGCGGTTGGCCGGCATGGCGCTGACCAGGGCGATCGCGCAGATCGTCATGACGGTGCGCAGCCCGACGGTCATCACGACCATGGCGACGGCGATCGCGAGGTAGCCGTGCTCGACGCCCCAAGCCATCCCGCCGAGCGATCCGGCGAGCAGGGCCGCGCCGACCAGGCAGGCGACGCGGTGGCCGAACCGACGGGCGAGCCACTCCGAGAACGGGGTCGCAGCGATCATCGTGACGATCAGCGGCAGGTTGGCCAGACCGGCCCGGACGGGGCTCCAGCCGTAGGCGTACTGGAAGTGCAGGATCAGCCCGAACAGCACGCCGGCCATCGCGATCGACGTGCCGATCTGCGCGATCGCGGCGCCGCGCACGGGTCCGCTCGAGAACAGTCCGAGGTCGAGCATCGGTGCGGCGGCCCGGCGCTCGTGCCGCACGAACGAGACGGCCGCGGCGACGGCGCCGAGCGCGGACGCGATGGTGGAGGCGGCCAGCCAGCCGTGCTCGACGCCACTGGTCAGGGTGTAGCAGGCCAGGCCGATCGCGGCGATGCTCAGCACGGCGCCGGGCAGGTCGGGGGCGTCGTCGGTCAGGTCCTCCGCGCGGTCGGGCGGCACGCCGAGCAGCACGCCGATGATCGCAATCGCGGCGATGGGCGCGTTGACGATCAGCAGCCACTCCCACCCCACGTGGGCCAGTGCCGTGCCACCGAGCAGGGGGCCGAGCACGAAGCCCGACATGCCGACGACCATCACGATCGTGATGGCCCGCATGCGCAGGGCCTCGTCGTCGAACAGTCGGAAGACCAGCGACATCGTGACGGGCGCCATCATGGCCGCGGCCAGCCCGAGCACGGCGCGCAGGGCGATGAGCTCGCCGGTCGACGAGACCGCGATGGCGCCGAGGCTGATGATGCCGAACGCCGCGAGGCCGGTCAGCAGCACGCGGCGACGTCCGAGCCGGTCGGCCGCGGAGCCCGCCGTGAGCAGCAGGCCGCCGAACGTCAGCGAGTAGGCGCCGGTCACCCATTGCAGCGCAGTCGTGCCTCCGCCGAGGTCGCGGGCGATCGTCGGCAGCGCGATCGACATCAGCGTGTTGTCGACCATCTCGACGAAGAAGGCCAGGCACAGTGCGGCCAGGGGGAATGCTGCGGCGCGCAACGAGGGGTAGGACGCCGCCGGGACGGATGTGGTCGTGTCGCTCATGCGGCACCTCCAAAGATCGAACACCGTTCGACTCTCGAACGATGTTCGAACTATAGAACACTGTTCGATTGATCGCAACGGCGTGATTGGATGGAGCCATGTCGACAGATCAGCGTCCCCCCGATGGTCGCTCCCGTGGTCGCCGTCCACGGGTGACGCACTCGCTCGAGAACGTCCTCGAAGCGACGATCGCGCTGCTCGACGAGTCGGGTGAGGGAGCGCTGACGTTCCGTGCGCTCGCGGCCCGCCTGGGCGGGGGCGTCGGCAGCATCTACTGGTACGTCTCGAGCAAGGAGGAGCTGCTCGACCGTGCGACCGACCACGTCTTGGGTCGCGTCGTGACCGAGACGGACGCCTTCGTCGACGGCCCCGACCCGATCGACAACGTCCGGGCCGTCTCGTTCGCGATGTTCGAGGAGATGGTGCGACGGCCGTGGCTCGGCAGCTACCTGCTGCGCAACACCGCGGTCCAGACCAACTCGATCCGGTTGTTCGAACGGCTCGGTCAGCAGGTCATGCGCCTCGACCTCACGCCGCAGCAGCGCTTCCACGCCGTGTCGTCGATCGTCAGCTACGTCGTCGGCGTCGCGGTCGACATGGCGCAGCCGCCGCCGAAGGAGTTCTTCGAGAGCGGCCTCGAGCCGGCCGAGTTCCTGAAGGCGTACGCGGACGGCTGGCGTGCCTACGACGCCGCCGAGTTCCCGTTCCTGCACCAGATCGCCGACGAGTTCGAGCGCCACGACGACGTCGACGTCTTCCGGTCGGGTCTCGACATGCTGCTGGCCGGCCTCCGTCAGCAGGCGGGGGCCTGACACTCGTCCGCACGCGCGACAATGGTGTGGTGCCCCGCCTCATCGACCTGCTGCCCAAGACCGGAGCGGCCTACGACGAGGACGCCGTCTACGGGGCGATCACCGAGTGGGTCGAGTCCAGGGGCCTGACGATGTACCCCGCGCAGGACGAGGCGATCCTCGAGTGCGTCGCGGGCTCCAACGTCGTCCTCGCGACTCCGACGGGCTCGGGCAAGAGCCTCGTCGCGACCGGCGCGATGGCCGCGGCGCTGGCCCGTGGCGAGTGCAGCGTCTACACCGCGCCGATCAAGGCGCTGGTCAGCGAGAAGTTCTTCGACCTGTGCGAGATCTTCGGTGCCGAGAACGTCGGCATGGTCACGGGCGACGCGGCCGTCAACGCCGACGCCCCGATCATCGCGGCGACGGCCGAGATCCTGGCCAACATGGCCCTGCGCGAGGGCGCCGACGCCGACATCGGTCTGGTCGTCATGGACGAGTTCCACTTCTACGCCGACCCCGACCGCGGCTGGGCGTGGCAGGTGCCGCTGATCGAGCTGCCCCACGCACAGTTCCTGCTGATGTCGGCGACACTCGGCGACACCGAGAGGCTCGAGGCCGATCTGAGCCGTCGCACCGGACGCGAGACGGCCCTCGTCTCGTCCACGGAGCGTCCCGTCCCTCTGGTCAGCGAGTACGTCGCGACTCCGGTGCAGGAGACGCTCGAGCAGCTCATCGAGACCGGTCAGACGCCGGTCTACGTCGTCCACTTCACGCAGGTGTCGGCCCTCGAGCG
>JBEVGQ010000024.1:0-5217 GCA_040511655.1 Aeromicrobium sp.
CGCCGTGACATCGGCATCGTGTTCCAGGCGTACAACCTCTTCCCGCACCTGTCGGTCGAGCAGAACATCGTGCTGGGGCCCGTGAGGTCGCGTGGCGAGTCGCGCGCCGACGCCCGCGCGCGTGCCCACACGCTGCTCGAGCGGGTCGGCCTGGGCGACCGGGCCGGTGCCTATCCCGACGCCCTGTCGGGAGGTCAGCAGCAGCGCGTCGCCCTGGTGCGCGCGATCGCGATGCAGCCGCGCCTGCTGCTGCTCGACGAGATCACGTCGGCGCTCGACCCCATGCTGGTGGGCGACGTGCTCGACGTCATCCGCGACCTGCGGGCCGACGGCATGACGATCGTGATGGCGACCCACGAGATGACCTTCGCGCGCGAGGTCTCCGACCGCATCGTCTTCATGGCCGACGGACGCATCGAGGAGTCGGGCCCGCCCGAGCAGATCTTCACGGCGCCACGCAGCCCGAGGACGGCCGAGTTCCTGGCCCGGCACCTGCCGTGACCCACGACTTCGAGCAGCGGGCCGCCGAGCTCCTCGACCCCGGTGCCCACGGCTACTTCGCGGGCGGCGCCGGCGACGAGCTGACGCTGCGCGACAACGTCGCGGCGTGGGACCGGGTCGCCCTGGCCCCGCGGGTGCTGGTCGACGTCTCGCAGCGCGACACCTCGGTGACGCTGCTGGGGCGCGAGCGTCCCCACCCCTTCCTGGTCGCGCCGATGGCCTACCAGCGCGCGCTGCACGCCGACGCCGAGCTCGGCACGGCGCGGGCTGCCGCGGCCACCGGCTCGACGATGGTGCTGTCGTCGCAGAGCACGACCGATCCGAGCGACGTCGCCGACGCGATGGGCGACGCGTCCCGCTGGCTGCAGCTGTACGTCTTCCGCGATCGCGGGCTGACCGATGACCTGGTGCGGGCCGCCCGCGAGGGCGGGTACGAGGCGCTGTGCATCACGGTCGACTTCCCGTTCGGGGGCCGCCGCGAGCGCGACCTGCGGTCGGGCTGGGTCGTCGACCACCCCACGTACGTCCAGCTCGCGACAGGGCCCATGACTCCGGCCGAGCGTCACGCGATGCACGACCCGACGCTCACGTGGGACGACATCGCCGCCTTCGGCGAGGCCAGCGGGCTGCCGGTCGTCCTCAAGGGGATCCTGCGACCCGACGATGCCGTGCGCGCCGCCGACGCCGGGGTCGCAGGCGTGGTGGTCTCCAACCACGGCGGACGCCAGCTCGACACCGTGCTGTCGGGCGCCGACGCGCTGAGCCCGGTGGTGCAGGCGGTGCAAGGACGCATCGACGTGCTGGTCGACGGCGGCATCCGACGGGGCTGGGACGCGGCCAAGGCGCTGGCGCTCGGTGCCGATGCGGTGCTGGTCGGACGTCCCGTGCTGTGGGGCCTGGCCTGCGAGGGTCAGGCGGGTGCCCAGCTGGTGCTGCAGCAGCTGGTCGACGAGCTCGACAGCACGCTGGGCCTGCTCGGATGCCCTCGCGCCCGCGATCTCGACGGCTCGTACGTCACCCGACGTCCGACGTGACCCTCCCCAGCGCCTCGACCACGCCGCGCGCCGCGACCCGTCCGGCCCGATTCGCGCCGATCGTGCTGGCCGAGGGCCCGTAGCCCACGAGCTGCACCCGCGGATCGGCCACGGCCGTGGTCCCATCGAGCTGGATGCCGCCCAGTGGGCTGCGCAGGTGCAGCGGCGCCAGGTGATCGATGGCGGGCCTGAACCCCGTCGCCCACACGATGACGTCCGCCGGCTCGAAGGCATCGGGCCACCGCACGCCTTCGGGCTCGATCGAGGTGAACATCGGCCGGCGGTCGGCGTAGGCGCCGAGCCGCTCTGCCTCGCGCTCCTGCTCGCGCAGCTGCAGCCCCGTGACGCTGACGACGCTGCGGGGCGGCAGCCCCTGCCGCACGCGCTCCTCGACCTTGGCGACGACCTCGCGGCCCAGCTCGGGTGAGAAGTCGCGGTCGTTTCACACGGGCTCGCGGCGCGTGACCCACAGGGTGTCGGCGATGGGCGCGAGGGCACCGATGAACTGCACCGCCGAGGCACCGCCGCCGACGATCACGACCCGCTTGCCGCGGAAGTGCTCGGGTCCGGGGTAGCCGGAGGTGTGCAGCTGCTCACCCGCGAACGTCTCGATGCCGGGAACGTGAGGGACGAAGGGCCGTGTCCAGGTGCCGGTGGCGTTGACGAGCGTGCGGGTCGTCCACGACGCCCCGTCGTCGGCCTCCACCACCAGCAGGCCGTCCTGGTCATGCACCCGCCGCACGCGCACGGGACGCTCGACCGGCAGGTCGAAGCGGGCCTCGTAGTCGGCGAAGTAGGCCGGGACGAACTGGTTGGCCCGCTCGGCGCCGGTGTCGGCAGGGATGCGGGCACCGGGCAGGTCGGCGACCCGGTGGACGTCGTGCATCGTCAAGGCGTCCCAACGGTGCTGCCAGGCGCCGCCCGGACGGTCGTTGCCGTCGAGGACGACGTGCTCGACGGCCCGCCGCGCGAGGTGGTACGAGGTCGACAGGCCGGCTTGGCCCGCGCCGATCACGACGCTGTCGAGGATGCCCACGTGGCTCTCAACGCGGTCGGCCAAGGGGTCATTCCAACCCGTACTTCGCCTCCAGCGGCTCGAGCTGGGCAGGGTCCCACAGTGCGAGGTGGAGCAGCGGTGCGACGCCGCCCTCGCCGTCGACCACCGTCCGCAGCTGGCGGAGCATGGTCTGCGTGGGCCCGACTGACTCGGGCAGGCCTCGCCAGTACGCCGCGGCCGAGGCGTCGAACGAGCGCTGGATGCGCTTGCCGAACAGGCGCAGGGCCAGCCGGCCGAGACCCTTGCCGTCGAGGTCGGCCGACGCGTCGACGTCCCACGCCGTCGGGGTGGGCGTGACGGTCGCCGAGCCCGCCGCGCGCACGAGCCGCAGGCGGCCCTCGCCGTCGAAGAAGGTGCTCGTCGAGCGGTGCTCGAAGGTCGCGAGGTCGATCGTCGCCCGTCCGGTGGCGTCGCCGCCCACTCGGCGCGCGAGCCAGCGCGGGGCGCCGCCCTCGACGAGCATCGCGGTCGCGTCGGCCTGCGCCGTCAGGTCGACGCGCGGGATGCGGCCGTGCACCACGTCGACGTCGACGGTCCACAGCCCGGTGCGGTCGGCCAGGGTGATGGTCAGGGCCCGCGCGTCGTCGCTGCGGAGCGTGAACTGGTTGACGGTCTCGATGAGCTCGCCCGTGGGCGTGCCGATCTCGTCAGGCCGCGCAGGGTCGGTATGGATGGCCGGGGTGCGGGTGACGATCTCGTAGCGCGCGCCGGGTGAGCGGTGCCGTCCCTCGACGAGCCGCAACACGTCGATCGAGTCGCCGCTGATGGGGTTGACGACCAGGCCGGCGCTGTCGAAGCGCAGGGCGGCCCACTCCTCGCGCAGCGGGACGAGGGCCTCGACCAAGAGGCTGTGGTCGAACCGGGCGATCGAGCCTGAGGTCGTCAGTCGCATGCCCGGAGCCTAGGCCGCGGCTGCGGCTCCCGCCTCCGCGGCCGTGTTCTCGATGACGCGGGCGACGAGGGCCGGGTCATCGATCATCGGGACGTGACCGCAGTGCGGCAGGGCCACGTGGCGCGCCTCGGGCAGGCGCTCCTGGGCGATGGCCGACGATCCGTAGGGCAGGATCAGGTCGCGCGTGCCCCACGCGATGGTGGTCGGCACGTCGAGGTGCTGCGTGAACGAGTAGGTGACGCCCTTGACGATCGTCCGCTCGAAGCCGCGGCAGTGCTTGAGCGCCAGCGCGTCGCCGTAGACCTCGTCGGCGGTGAACCGCTCGGGGTGCGTGTACAACGAGCTGCCGGCCAGTCGGCGTCCGATCGCGCTGCGCGACACGAGGCGCAGCACGCGGTCGGGCAGGCGGCTCGTGACCCGCAGCAGCACCAGCAGCGTCAGGGTCTGCACGCGGTTGAGCGTGCCGAAGAAGCCGGCGGGGCTGAGCGCCGTCACCGAGCGGGCGAGCCCGCGGGCACCGAGCTCGAGGGCGATGGCGCCGCCGAGCGAGTTGCCCACGACGTGCGGACGCTCGATGCCCCAGTGGGCGAAGTTGTCGCTGAGGTTGTGGCAGGCGTTGTCCATGTCGTACGCGGCCTTGAGCGGATAGGCCGGCGACTCGCCGAACCCGGCCAGGTCGACCGCGATGACGTCGAACGACTGCGCCAGGGTCTCGAAGACCGGGTCCCACGCCTGACGGCGGTGACCGATGCCGTGGATGAGGACGAGGGGCTCGCCGGAGCCCTTGCGCGTGTAGACCAGTTCAGAGAGCATGCCGATCAAGATACCGACGGTATGCGGATGTGTCACGGCGTCCACCTCGCCGAGCCATGCGAGGCTGCCGCCATGGACGTCTTCGCTGTCGTCGCGCTCGTGTCGGGCGCGCTCCTCTTACTCGCGATCCGGCAGGATCGGGCGCCCCTCGGGCTACGGGCGCTGGGGGTGGTCATGTTCGGCGGTGGCTTCGTCGTGCTGGCCGTCGACCTGCTGGGCGGCTAGGGACTACTTGTTCCAGAGCGCGAACGGGTCACCAAGCCGGTGACCAGGAGGATGGCGCCAGCGGCCAGTAAAACGAGAACGCCGGTGAACTCGATCGCTCCCAGGCCGCCGAAGAGGCCGGACCCGGCAATCAGAGCGAGGAGGACGAGGAAGCCGCCTGCGCGGATCATGGGCCGTCCTTCTTGGTGTCATCGGGTGTCGGTCGCGTCCGAGCCTAGCGGCGCGCGCACCCGCGCTTGCAACCATGACAGCACTACTGTCACAATGCTGGTGTGACGATCTCAGACAAGTCCGGCCCCCTGCACGGCGTGCGTGTCGTCGAGCTCGTCGGCATCGGCCCCGGCCCCTTCGCCGCCATGCTGCTGGCCGACCTCGGCGCCGACGTCATCCGCGTCGATCGTCCGGGGGGCAACGCCCTCCAGCTCGGCCCGGCCGACAAGGACATCCTCGGCCGCGGACGCCCGTCGGTCGCGATCGACCTCAAGAACCCTCGCGGCATCGAGACCGTGCTCGACCTCGTCGCATCGGCCGACATCCTGATCGAGGGCCTGCGCCCCGGCGTCACCGAGCGGCTCGGCCTCGGCCCCGCCGAGTGCCACGCCCGCAACCCGGCCCTCGTCTACGGGCGCATGACGGGCTGGGGGCAGGACGGCCCGCTCGCCCAGACGGCCGGTCACGACATCAACTACATCGCG
>JBEVGQ010000025.1:0-8504 GCA_040511655.1 Aeromicrobium sp.
GCCAGCACGTGCGCGAAGCCGACCGAGTCGGCGGCCCGGGCGCTGGTGGCGGCGTCGACCCGGTCGCCCAGCAGGCTCACGACCCGCTCGCCGTACTGGAACGAGAACAGCGAGCCCACCACGGCGACCCCGAGGGTGCCGCCGAGCTCGCGCGTCGCGTCGTTGACCGCCGACCCGACGCCGGCACGAGCCGGTGGCAGCACCTGCATGATCGACTCGGTCGCCGGCGTGCTGACCAGGCCGATGCCCCCGCCCAGCAGGATCATCTGCGGCACGACGACGGTCGCGAACGGCACGTCGGCGCCGATCGTCGAGATCCACAGGAACGAGACCGCCATCATGAGCAGCCCCGGGGTGACGACGGCCTTCGTGCCCCACCGCGGCGCCAGCAGCCCGCCGACGATCGACGCCGCCGCGATCGACACCGCGACCGGCAGGAACCGCAGGCCCGTCTCGAGCGCGGAGTAGTCGCGCACGAACTGGAAGAACTGGGTGATCAGGAAGACGAAGCCGAACAGCGCGAAGAAGGCGATGGTCACTGCCGCGCAGGCGGCGCTGAACCGGCGGTCGAGGAACAGCGTGACGTCGATCATCGGGTGCTCCACCGCTCGCTCGACCAGCACGAAGGTGACGATCAGGGCTGCCGCGGCCGCGAGCCCGGCGATCGTGAAGCTGCTCGCCCACCCGTGCGCGGGCGCCTCGATGATCGTCCAGGTCAGGGTGCCGAGCGCGGCCACCGACACCACGAACCCGGGGCGGTCGATCCGCGGGACGGTCGCGTCGCGCGACTCCGGGACGAAGGCCACCGCCATCGCCACCGTCAGCAGGCTGACGGGCACGAGCGCCCAGAACACGCTGTGCCACGAGAAGTGCGTCAGGAGGATCCCGCCGCCCACCGGGCCCAGAGCGACGCCGATGCCGACCGACGCGCCCCACACACCGAGCGCCGAGGCCCGCTCGCGCCGCTCGGTGAAGGTGTTGGCGATGATCGACAGCGTCGTCGGGAAGATGAGCGCCGCGAACGCGCCCATCACGAACCGCAGCGCGATCAGCGCCGTGCTGCTGTCGACCATCGCGGCGGCGGCGCTGCTGGCCCCGAAGCCCAGCAGGCCCACGACGAGGGCCGGACGACGACCGAAGCGGTCCGACAGGCTGCCCATCGCCAGCACCAGCGCGGCGAAGGCCAGGTTGTAGCCGTCCACGATCCACAGCAGCGAGCGCGTGCTGGCGTCGAGGTCCTCGGCAAGCGTCGGCAGGGCGATGTTGACGACCATCGCGCTGAGGTTGATGGTGAGCGCCGCGAGGCACACGGTGAGCAGGACGAGCGGCTTGCGGACCACGAGGGCTCCTCGAAGTAGACGGTGTCAACATCAACTGTCAGGCATCATGTTGTCGCTGTCAACATCGCCCTGCGCCGGCACTGTCTACCGTGGGGGGATGAGCACCGGCACCGACTCGCCCCTCATCCTGCGCCGCGCCGTCGCCGACGGGACCGTCGTCGTGCTCGACGGCGGACTGTCGGTCGTCCTGGCCGAGGCGGGGTGCGACCTCTCCTCCGACCTCTGGACGGCCGCGCTCCTGCGCGACTCGCCCGACCAGGTCGTCGCCGCGCACGGGCGCTACCTCGCCGCTGGCGCGCAGGTCTCGACCACCGCGAGCTATCAGGCCAGCCGTGACGGGTTCGGGTCGACGGGGATGTCCCCCGAGGCAGCCGACCGCCTCATCGGCGACAGCGTCCGGCTCGCGCGGCAGGCCCACGACTCCGTCACGAGCGATGCTCCGACATGGGTCGCGGCCTCGGTCGGGCCCTACGGCGCCGCACTGGCCGACGGGTCGGAGTACCGCGGCGACTACGGCGTGACCCTGCGAACGCTTCACGACTTCCACGCCCGGCGCCTCGAGGTGCTGGCCGCCGCCTCCCCCGACGTCCTGGCGGTCGAGACGATCCCGGACGTCCGCGAGGCCGAGGTGCTGGTGCCCCTGCTCGACGATCTCGGTGTCGACGCGTGGTTCTCGTACGCCGTCGCCGACGGACGCACGCGGGCCGGGCAGTCGCTCGACGACGCCTTCGCCGTGGTCGCGGGCAGCAGCTCGGTGATCGCCGCCGGCGTCAACTGCTGCGCTCCCGACCAGGTGCTCCACGCCCTGCTCGCCGCGCGCGCAGCGGGCGTCCCGGCCGGGGTCGCCTACCCCAACCAGGGACGCGTGTGGGATGCCGATCGGCACACCTGGACCGGACGCGCCTCGTTCGACCTCGACCTCGTGCCGACGTGGATCGAGGCCGGCGCACGGCTCGTCGGCGGATGCTGCGAGGTCGGGCCCGACCACATCTCGGCCCTCGCGTCGAGCCTCGGCGGGTCAGCCGCGCAGCAGTAGCGCGACCACGTCGACCAGCGCGATGCCCATCGCCGCGCGGAAGGACGCGCGACCCGGCAGCACGCGGCCCGCGACCAGCAGCGCGGCGCACAGGCCCAAGGCCACGAGACCGATGACGTCAGCCCCGCCGGCCGGCCCCACGACCGTGACCACGCTGCCCGCGAGCAGCAGCGCGGTGGCGAGGTCGACCGAGCGGGCGGCGCCGAGGCGGTGCGGCAGCCCGACGACCCCGGTGCGCCGGTCGTCCTCGAGGTCCGGCACCGCGTTCACCAGGTGCGCACCCGTGCCGAGCAGCGCGCCGGCGGCCACGATCCACCACGGGCCGGGCTCGTCGCGCGAGGCCAGCGAGACGACCACGGGGAGCCCGCCGAAGCAGACGGCGTACGGCACCCACGACAGCACGGTGCGCTTCAGGCCGAGGTTGTAGGCCCAGCCCGTGGCGACCAGGACCAGGTGCAGCGCGCCCGCACCTGCGCCCAAGGACGCGGAGGCCGCGACGCAGACGACCGCCGCCACGACGATCGCCGTCCGCACGGTCGACACCCCGACGTCGCCGGTGACCAGCGGCTTGTCGCGCCGGCCGGACCGCCGGTCGCGATCACGGTCGACGAGGTCGTTGGACCAGCCGACCGTCAGCTGACCCGCCAGCGCAGCGGCACCGACGAGGGCCATGTCTCGCGCCGAGGCGTCCCACGTCGCTGCGAGCAGCATCGCCGCGACCGTCACGGAGACGGCCGGTGCCGGATGGCTCGCCCGGACCAGCCCGAGCACCCGGGTCACTGCACAGCAATCGGTCACCGGCCCATCATCAGCCGCCGATCTGCTGCACGGAGGTCGACAGGCCGCCCGCCTCCGCGGTGATGTCGTCGTCGAGCAGCGTCCGCACGGGAGCAAGCGCGGTGACCCGCGGTTCGACCATGTCGCTCAGGTACCCCAGCAGGCGTCGATCCATCTCTCCTGGCCTCGCTACCACCCGATATTGACGCATCCGTTGACTTTTCATCGCATGCGTCCAATCATGGACTCAACAGAAGGAGGGCACCGTCATGCCTCACTACCGCACCGGGCTCATCGTCCCCAGCTCCAACGTGACCGTCGAGACCGAGATGCCCGCACTGCTCGGCACGCACCCCGACGCGACGTTCTCGTTCCACGCCAGTCGCATGCGCATGAAGCAGGTGTCCCCCGCGCAGCTGGCTGCCATGAACGCCCAGCGCGAGCGCTGCGTGCTCGAGCTGGGCGATGCCAGCCCCGACGTGATCCTCTACGGGTGCCTGGTCGCCCTGATGGTGGCAGGTCCCGGCGAGCACGAGCGGGTCGAGAGCCTCGTGGCAGAGCAGCTCGCCACCGGCGGATCGGATGCGAAGATCCGGTCGAGCGCAGGGGCACTCGTCGAGACCCTCCACGACCTCGGAGCACGACGCATCGCGGTGGTGACCCCGTACATGAAGCCACTGGCCCAGCAGGTCGTCGACTACCTCGAGGCCTACGATCTCGACGTCGCGGACTGGCGCGCCCTCGAGGTGGAGGACAACACCGCGGTCGGTTGCATCCCGGGCGACGACGTCATGGCCGCGGCGCGCTCCCTCGACCTCACCGACGTGGACGTGCTCGTGCTGTCCGCGTGCGTGCAGATGCCGTCGCTGCCGCTCGTCGAGGAGGCCGAGCGCGAGCTCGGCGTTCCCGTCATCACAGCGGCGACGGCCGGCGCCTACAGCATCTTGCGCGCCCTCGGCCTGCCCCTGGCGCTCACCGGCGGCGGATCGCTGCTGCGCCAAGACGCTCCAGTCCCTGTCCCGTCCATCTGAGGAGACCTCATGAGCACCTTGCACGACGACCATCTCGTCCGCGGCGTCGACCATGCCGCCTTTCCGACCTTCGACCCGGCGGGAACGGTCCGCTTCTACCGCGACACACTCGGCTTCCCGGTCGTGCACTCGATCTGCGCGGCCGGATGGGGCCCGGAAGACCATCCCGACTTCATCCACTTCTTCTTCGACATCGGCAACGACGACCGCATCGCGTTCTTCTACTACTTCGGGCTGGAGCAGCCGGAGTCGCTCGGCAAGGGCGACGTGTACGCGCGGTTCGGCCCGGAGACGCCCGAGTTCTTCGTCCGGTCACGCCACCTGGCCATCCACGTCGACTCCGAGGAGCACCTGCTGGAGTACCGCCGCCGCCTCGACGGGAGCACATGGCCCGTCGAGATGCAGATCCAGCACGAGACCATCGAGTCGATCTACACGCACGACCCCAACGGCTACATGGTCGAGATCACCCGGGCGCTGCGTCCCGTGACACCCCAGGAGGACCTCGACGCCAACCTGACGATCGACGCCCTGATGGACATCGCCGACACGCCGGGCGCCGGGATGGCCGAGCTCCTCACCCGAAAGGCCGAGCTCATCGTCGAACGCGCTCAGGCGTGGGAGGACGACCAGGCCGACCGGCGCGAGGTTCGCGCCTCGCCCGAAGGACCGGTCCACGCATGACCCGGCTGTTCATCCTGGACGTCCCGGAGAACACCACGGTCGCGGACGTCGCCTCGCAGGACCCGGCGGTCGACGTCCAGCGGCTCGGCCCCTACTTCGTCGTGTCGTCCGCGCACGACATCGTCATCGACCGCCGGGCGACCGGCTGCCGCCACGCCGTCTGGTACAGCTGCGTCGCCGGTCTCGGCGACTCCCGGATCACGCAGTGGGACAAGGACGCCCTGCGCGTCGAGCGCCGATGACCGGCACCGAGCGCCTCGGCGCGGGTCGGTACATCGAGGCACGGGACATCCCCGCCAGCACCATGACGACGGTGCACGAGCTGCGCACCTCCGACCAGGCGACCGCCACCGGGATCCTGCGGACACCTCCTGGCGCGCGGGTCGTGGTGACGATCATGCACCCGCGGCAGGACGTCACCCACCACGTGATGGTGCCCGAGCTGCTGTCGCGCGGCTATGCCGTCTGGACCCAGGGCAGCCGGTCGCCCAACAACGACCTCGCCCTGCAGCACGAACAGGCGATCATCGACATGGCAGCCGGGCACGAGCGACTCCGCGAGCTCGGCTGGTCCTCGGTGGTCTCGCTCGGGCACTCCGGCGGCGCGACCCTGACGGCCTTCTACTGCCAGCAGGCGGGGCGGACGCCCGGCGAGAGGCTCACGACGACGCCCGCCGGCCGACCCGTGCCGTTGGCCGACACGACGATGCCGCTGCCTGACGGCGTCGTGTTCATGGCACCGCACCCCGGACAGGGCGCCCTGCTCGAGCGGGTCATCGACCCTTCGGTCACCGACGAGAGCGACCCTCTGAGCGTCGACCCGGCCCTGGACCCCTTCTCCCCGGCCAATGGCTTCGTCGACGCGCCCGGCTCCTCGTCGTTCGACCCGGACTTCGTCGCGCGGTACAGGGCCGCTCAGCGCCGCCGGGTCGAGCGCATCGACGCCACCGCCCGTGAGCGTGTGGCGCTGGCGCGAGAGGAGACCGCGGCGTTCAAGGGGTCCGGCGACCCCGCTCACCGGCGCCGAGCCCTGGCGCCCCGCCTCGTGACGGTGTTCCGGACCGATGCCGACCTGCGCAACGTCGACCTGTCGATCGACCCGAACGACCGCCCCTACGGATCGCTGTTCGGTCGTCGACCCGATCTGACCAACTACGGCCTGGTCGGCTTCGGACGCACGTCCACGCCCGAGGCGTGGCTGTCGACGTGGTCGTCGGTCAGCACCAGGGCAGACTTCGTGGAGTGCGCGCCGGGCGTCACGGTCCCGACGTTGCTGCTGGGGCTCACCGGCGATCAGGCGTCGTATCCGTCCGACCTGCTTCACATGCAGGACGCCCTGGCGTCGGACGACCTCACGGTCCGCGAGGTACGAGGGACCCACTTCGGCGGTGCTGTGGCGGACGGCGAGCCCACGGGCTCGTCCAACGCGGCCGTCGTCGTCGACGACTGGCTGGCCGAACGGTTCTGATCCGGCAGGGGATCAGGCCGGATCGTCCGACTCGCCGAGCACCTGCTCCAGGTAGCGGACGTCGCGCTTCAACAGCGCGAGCGCCCGCGCCCTGCCGTCTCCGGGAACCGCGACCTCGCCGTCGGTCGACACGACGGACGCGACCGCGAGATCGGCCAGGGAGTCGGCGACGTGCTCGTTCATCTCGGCCGGCGCGGACGGCGGCTGCCACCAGGCGACCCAGTTGCACTGGCCCAGGATCGACAGGGCCGCGATCCTGGAGTCCACGGCCCGCATCTCGCCGCTGCGGATGCCCTCGTCGATGACCTTGACGAACTCCTGCAGCACCTCACGTCGTCCCTGCTGGTAGGGCCCCGCGAGGTCGTCCGAGAGATCGGCCTCCGACCGGATCAGCAGCTGGAACCGCGCAGGCTCCTGCGCCTGGTTGAGCGCGATCGTGTACGCCATCCGCCGCAGCCGCGCCACGGGCCCCGCGTCCGAGCCGTCGTTGATCTCGCGCAGTGCCACCACCGGACCCTGGGCCAGCTCGGCGACCAGCTTGGCGAGCAGCTCGTCCTTATTGCGGACGTAGTGGTAGATCGCCGGCCGGGTCAGGCCGGTGGCGTCGGCGATGTCCTTGAGGCTGGTGCCGGAGAATCCGCGCTCGGCGAACAACCGGGTGGCCTCCGCGACGATCTGGTTCTCCACCAGGTCGCGACGGGTGCTGCTGCGCGCCCCGTCTGCGCGAGAGGTGCCGCTGGACGGATCGGACGACGAAGGCATGGGCGAGACTCTACCGAGACCCCGGCCTCATGCCTGGTCCGCGACGACGGCGGCGATGTCGTCGCGCAGACGCTTCTTGTCGATCTTGCCGACCTTGGTGCGGGGCAGCTCTGCGACCTGCTCGACGCGCTCGGGCCACTTGAACTTGGCCACCTCCCGCTCGGCGAAGTGCTGCTGCACAGCCGCCAGGTCGACCGGGGAGCTGACCACGACGTAGGCGCAGGTCTTCTCGCCGAGCCTGGCATCGGGCATCGAGACCACCGCCGCCTGCTCGATCGAAGGGTGCTGAAGGAGCAGGAGCTCGATCTCCTCGGCGTTGATCTTCTCGCCTCCGCGATTGATGACGTCCTTGATGCGTCCCTCGACGAGCAGGTGCGGCTCGCCTCCGATGGTCTCCCAGCGGGCGAGGTCGCCCGTACGGTAGAAACCGTCGGCCGTGAACGCGACGGCGTTCTGCTGCTCTGCGTCGTAGTAACCGGGGATCGTGTACGGGCCGCGGCAGCACAGCTCGCCGACCTCGCCGGAGGCGACGGGATGCTCCGTGCCCGGCTCGAGCAGACGGATCTCGTCCAGCTCGCTGATGGCGGTGCCGACGCTCAGCAGCCGCGCCTCACGAGGATCGTCCCGCCGGCTCAGGCAGAACAGGCCCTCAGCCATGCCGAAGAGCTGCCCGGCCCACAGGCCACGCCGCTCGAGATCGTCGAAGAGCTCGACCGGCACCTTCGTCCCGGACAGGATCAGCGAGGTCAAGGAGCTGGCACGCTGCAAGAACGCCGGGTTCGCCAAGGCCTGGAAGTGTCCGTGGCCGATCAGCGCGACATCGGCGCGCTCCCTCCCGAGCAGCTCGGCGGAGGCCATGGCATCGGGTGTCCCCAACACCAGACAGGCCCCGACCGCGGCAGCGGCGTGCACGGCGCACGTGATGCCTGCGTTGTGGATGACCGGGATGAGATGGGCGACCCGGGAGTCCGGTCCGAGCCCGAGGCGCTGCGCATAGGCCACCGCGTTGTACCAGTACTCGGCGTGACGCCGTGGGATCAGCTTGGGCACACCGGTCGTGCCACCCGACAGCTGCAGCGCCGCCAGGTCGTCCGGCCCGACGGTGCGCTGCGCCGCCGCGATGCGGTCCTGCACCTCGGACGGCGACAGGTCCGACCCCAGCCGCTCGAGCGCGGTCGTCCGGGCGATCCCCGGGCCCCCCGCGCCGTCCGCGCCGCCCGGGCCGCCGACCGTGAGGACGTGACGCACCGACGGGTGCCCCTCGGCCTGCTCAAGCGCGAACCGCACCAGGTCGAACCCGGTCTCCGTGACCTCGACGAGGTGGGCCGCCGCCTGCGACTGGCGACTGATCTGCTCGATCTCGTGCCCGCGATGCGCGGCGAGCGTCGCGACCGGCACCAGTCCCG
>JBEVGQ010000026.1:0-2658 GCA_040511655.1 Aeromicrobium sp.
GTTGGAGTCGCGGCCGTTCTTGGTGGAGGCTGCGCCCTTCTTGTGTGCCATGTGCTCAGTCCTCTACTTCTTGATCTCGGTGATCTTGACCTGGGTGTACTTCTGACGGTGACCCTGGCGCTTCTTGTAACCGGTCTTGTTCTTGTACTTCTGGATCACGATCTTGGGACCCTTGGTCAGGCCGAGGACCTCGGCCGTGACGGTGATCTTGGCCAGCGAGTCGGCATCGGCCGTCACTGTCTCGCCGTCGACGAAGAGAACGGCGGGAAGCGACACCGTCTCGCCCTCGGCCTGGACGACCTTGTCGATCTCGATGACGTCGCCGACAGCAACCTTCTGCTGGTTGCCGCCACTGCGCACGATTGCGTACACCACGGAATCCTCACTCATTTCAACGCTGGGGCACGCCCACACGGAAGCAGGACGCGCGAAAGACGGGGCGCTGAGCGCACCGAAGGACTAGTTTACGTAGCCGGACCCTCGCGGGTCAAAACGGGGTCATCTCCCCCGTCGCCGCCACCACCGAAAGGGAGCGGCTCGGCAGGTGCCGGCGGACCGGCGGGCTTGCTCGCCGACCCACGCTTGCGCGTGGTGCGACGGACCGTGACGGGCTTGTCAGGGGTCTGCGCGGCCTCGGGTGCCTCGGGCGCCGCAGGGGCGCTCGGAGCCTCCGGAGCCGTGGTCTCGACGGCGGGGGTCTCGACGGCGGGGATCGGCGCTGCCGGCGCGGGGACGTCCTGGAGGGGCGCCGCGGGCTTCAGGGCGTCCGGCACGGGTGCCGGGGTCGCCTTGGGCACGTCGGACTTGTGTGCCTCGGGCTTGGGCTCGGCCGGCTTGGGGCCACCTCCCCTGTTGCCGTTCTGCTGGCCGCCGTTGTTCTGCTGGCCGCCGTTGTTGCGGCTACCGCCGTTGCCGTTGCCACCGCCGTTGTTGCCTCCGCCACCGTTGCCGCGCCCGCGCTGGCCGCGACGGGGCTCGTCACGCTTGGGCTCGACGGGCGCGTCCTGGATCAGGACGCCCCGGCCGTGGCAGTGGTCGCACTCGTGGCTGAACGACTCGAGCAGGCCCGTGCCGATGCGCTTGCGTGTCATCTGCACGAGTCCGAGCGACGTGACCTCGGCGACCTGGTGGCGCGTGCGGTCGCGGCCCAGGCACTCGACGAGGCGTCGGAGCACGAGGTCGCGGTTGCTCTCGAGCACCATGTCGATGAAGTCGACGACGATGATGCCGCCGATGTCGCGCAGCCGCAGCTGACGCACGACCTCCTCAGCGGCCTCGAGGTTGTTCTTGGTGACCGTCTCCTCGAGGTTGCCCCCGGAGCCGGTGTACCTGCCGGTGTTGACGTCGACGACCGTCATGGCCTCGGTGCGGTCGATGACCAGCGAGCCGCCGGACGGCAGGAACACCTTGCGGTCGAGCGCCTTGTGGATCTGCTCGTCGAGGCGGTACGACGTGAACGCGTCGACCTCGGAGTTGTCCCACCGCTTGACGCGGTCGGTGAGGTCGGGTGCGACGTGGTCGATGTAGCCCTTGACCATGTCCCACGCGTCGTCACCCTCGACGACCAGGCCGTGGAAGTCCTCGTTGAACAGGTCGCGCACGACCTTGATCATCAGGTCGGGCTCGGAGTAGAGCAGCTCGGGCGCCTTGCCGGCTGCCACCTTGCCCTCGATGACCTCCCACCGCGCCGACAGCGCCGTGACGTCGCGGGTCAGCTGGTCCTCGGTGGCGCCCTCGGCGGCGGTGCGCACGATGACACCGGTGTTGTCGGGCAGCACCTCCTTGAGCAGCGTCTTGAGCCGGGTGCGCTCGTTCTCGGGCAGCTTGCGCGAGATGCCGCTGGTCTGCCCGCCGGGCACCAGCACGAGGAAGCGTCCGGGCAGGCTGATCTGGCTCGTCAGGCGCGCGCCCTTCTGGCCGATGGGGTCCTTGCTGACCTGCACCAGGATGGTCTGGCCGGGCGTCAGCGCGTCCTCGATCTTGCGGGCCTTGCCGTTGCCGAGCGTGGTCCAGTCGACCTCGCCCGCGTAGAGCACGGCGTTGCGGCCGGCGCCGATGTCGACGAAGGCCGCCTCCATGCTGGGCAGGACGTTCTGGACCTTGCCCAGGTAGACGTTGCCGATGATCGAGACCTGCGACTCGCGGGCCACGTAGTGCTCGACGAGCACATTGTCCTCGATGACCGCGATCTGCGTGTAGTCGTCGCGCTGACGCACGACCATCTCGCGCTTGACCGACTCGCGGCGGGCCAGGAACTCAGCCTCGGAGACGATCGGGGCGCGGCGGCGTCCGGCCTCGCGGCCCTCGCGGCGGCGCTGCTTCTTGGCCTCGAGGCGCGTGGAGCCCTGGACACCGGTGATCTCGTCCTCGGCGCTGCGGCCGTTGCGGACGCGGACCACGGTGTTCTCGGGGTCGTCGGGATGCACGTCGGCGCCCTCGCCGGCACGGGCCCGGCGACGGCGGCGACGCGTGCCGCCGTTGCCGTCGTCCTCGGTGTCGTCGTCGGACTCGCTGGACTCGTCGGTCGAGTCGTCGGAGTCGTTGTCGCCCGTGGGGCGGCGTCGGCCAACACGGCTGCGCCCGCGCCCGCGCGGCGCGGCGGGGTCGTGGGGCGTGGGGGGGTAGTCGTGGTGGTGGGGGTGGGTGGGGTCGGGCGTG
>JBEVGQ010000027.1:0-10208 GCA_040511655.1 Aeromicrobium sp.
TCGGTCGTCTTGGCCTGCTCGCTGTCGGGCACCTCGATCAGGTGCACCTCGAGGTGGTCGGACACGAGCGGCTCGCGCAGCCTGGCCGCCTGGGTGGCCATCGTCGGAGCGTGGATGATCGCGACGCGCATGACGCCCATGCCGAAGCCGACCAGCCCGCGCAGCTGATCGTGCACCCCGTGCCCGATCACGACGTCGTACGGGCGCGCCGTGGGCACGGTCAGGCGGGTGGTCATCGATCCTCCTGGATCAGCTGCAGGGCTCGATCGGTCACGGCGTTCGCGTCGAGCGTGTCGGTGACGATCGTGTCGGTGGAGACCTCCTCGTAGAGGGGGCGGCGCTCGTCCATCAGGATCTTCATACGTCCTCGGACGTTGCCAAGAAGCAAGGGACGGTTGCCGTTGACGCCGGCACGCCGCACGCCCGCGGCCAGGCCCACGTCGAGGAACAGCACGCGATGGTGCCTGAGCAGCGCACGCGTGGACTCGCTCAGGACCGCTCCCCCTCCGAGCGCCAGCACGCCGTCGTGCTCGTCGAGCGCGACGGCCACGGCCTGCTCCTCGAGCGTCCGGAAGTGCGCCTCACCCTGGTCGACGAAGATGTCCTGCACCGACGTGCCCGCGATCAGCTCGATGTCGTGGTCGGTGTCGCGGAACCCGACGCCCAGTCGCTCCGCCAGTCGCCGGGCGACGGTCGACTTGCCGGCGCCGGGCGGCCCGACCAGGACGACGACCGGCCCGGGACGGGCGGACGTCAACGCAGCCTCAGGTTGCTGAGGTACCCCTCGACGTTGCGGCGGGTCTCCTCGACCGAGTCGCCGCCGAACTTCTCGACGATGCTGTCGGCGACCACGAGGGCGACCATGGCCTCGGCCACGATGCCGGCGGCCGGGACGGCGCACACGTCCGACCTCTGGTGGTGGGCTCGTGCCTCCTCGCCGGTCTGCACGTCGATCGTGCGCAGTGCACGGGGCACGGTCGCGATGGGCTTCATGGCCGCCCGGACGCGCAGCAGCTCGCCGGTCGTCATGCCGCCCTCGGTGCCGCCGGCACGTCCCGACACACGACGGATGCCGTCGTCGGTCGGGACGATCTCGTCGTGTGCCAGCGAGCCACGGGTGCGAGCCAGGTCGAAGCCGTCGCCGATCTCGACGCCCTTGATCGCCTGGATGCCCATGAGCGCCTGGGCCAGCCGGCCGTCAAGCCGCTTGTCCCAGTGCGTGTAGGAGCCGAGGCCGGGCGGCAGCCCCTCGACGACGACCTCCACGACTCCTCCGAGCGTGTCGCCCTCCTTGTGGGCCAGGTCGATCTCGGCGACCATCGCGGCGCTGGTGGCGGCGTCGAAGCAGCGCACGGGATCGGCGTCCAGCGCATCGACGTCGGCGTGGCCGGGGATGGCGCCGGCCGGGGCCCGCACCGTGCCCAGCTCGACCACGTGCGACACGATCGTCGCGCCGGTGGTCTGCCAGATGAATTGTGCGGCGATCTCGCCGAGGGCCACACGGGCCGCGGTCTCGCGGGCACTGGCTCGCTCGAGGACGGGGCGCGCCTCCTCGAAGCCGTACTTCTGCATGCCGGCCAGGTCGGCGTGGCCGGGGCGGGGCCGCGTCAGGGGCGCGTTGCGCTTGAGCCCCTCGAGGATCGCCTCGTCGACGGGGTCGGCGGCCATGACCTGGTCCCACTTGGGCCACTCGCTGTTGCCGATGCGCAGCGCGATGGGGCTGCCCATCGTCGTGCCGTGACGCAGCCCGCCGACGATCTCGAGCTCGTCGGCCTCGAAGGCCATGCGAGCGCCGCGGCCGTACCCGAGGCGCCGACGCGCCAGCGCCGCCTGGATCTCCTTGCTGGTGACCTGCACACCGGCGGGGAGCCCCTCGAGGACGGCGACAAGAGCGGGGCCATGGGACTCACCAGCGGTCAACCAACGAAGCATGCCGATGATTCTCCCATGCCTGGGCGGCCGGCCCGCCACGCGTCCGGCGTCCGCCGCGCCGGCACGGCTCAGCCGTAGAGCGCGGGTCCGAAGGCGGCGCCCACGACGGCTCCGACGATCATGTACGGGCCGAAGGCGAAGCCCTTCGGGTCGACGATCCCCAGCCGCGAGAGCACGACGCCGAGCACCGCGCCGAGGATGAAGCCGGCATACGTCCCGACGAGCACCTCGCTGGTGCCGAGGGCCCCCAGTGCGGGCGCGAGCACGCCCGACAGGCGCACGTCGCCGTAGCCGAAAGCGCCGGAGAAGAAGCGGTTGCCGAACCAGTGCATCAGCCGGAACACCCCGTAGACGACGACGTTGGCCACGAGGGCGTGCACCAGCACATCGCGGTCGTGGAGCAGCAGGGCACCGAGTGCGACCAACGCGAGGGTGACGACGTAGAGCGGTGCCACGATCAGGAACGGCAGCAGCCGGGTGTGCCAGTCGACGAACGACAGCAGGGCGCCGACGCCCGCCACGACGACCCACACGGGCAGCAGCTCGGGCTCGTCGATGCGCCAGGCGACGACCGCTGCCATCGTGGCCGCGGCGGCAGCCAGGCCGACCCGGAGCAGACGGAGCTCGGCCAGCACGGCGTACGGCAGCTTGTCGTCGTCGGGCACCGGCGGCTCGGGCACGCGCCGCAGGATCTCAGGACCCAGGGCACCGATGAGAGCCGCACACAGCGCGGCGACGACGATGGTCACGGGCCGACCCTAGCGAGTCGGGAGCGCACTCATCGCCGCGTCGCGCAGCACCTGTGGAGACACCGACGAACCGGTCATCAGCTCGACCTGCAGCGCTCCTTGGTGGGCCAGCAGGTCGATGCCCGACACCAGCGGCACACCGGCCTCGTCAGCGGCGCGCGCGAGCGGCGTGGGCCACGGGTGGTAGACGACGTCGAACACCGCGGCGGACGCGTCGACCAGCTCGTAAGCCCTCGCCCCGACGGCGTCGGCCGGCACGGTCGAGACCAACAGGTCGACACGGTCGATCAGCGGCTCCTCGAGCAGCCGGACGCTCACGCCGATGCCGCGACCGCGGACGACCGCCTCGGCCTCGGCGGCGCGGGCGGCGTCGCGCACGACGAGCTCGACCTCCTCGACGCCCAGGCGCACGAGCGTCAGGGCCACCGAGGCCGCCGTCGCCCCACCGCCGAGGATGCGGGCCGAGACGGGGGCGGCGACGCCGCGCTCCTGCAGGGCCGCGGCGGCTCCGGGCACATCGGTGTTGTGCGCCGAGATCATGCCGTCCTCGACCACCAGCGTGTTGGCGACGCCGAGCGCCTCGACGTCGCCCGTCCGCTGGTGGCCGATCGCAGCGGCCTCCCGCTTGAGCGGCGCCGTGACCGACAGGCCCCGCACGTCGTCGCCGAGCGCGCCGACGAACTCGGCCAGCGCCCCCTCGGCCACCTCGACCGGCTCGTACGTCCAGTCGAGCCCGAGCTGCGCGTAGGCAGCACGATGCATGGCAGGCGACAGCGAGTGAGCGATCGGTGAGCCGACGACGGCGCAGATCACAGGCGGGCTCCACTCATCCGCAGACGCCCTCGGGCGCCGTCTTGCAGTACTGCTGCAGCTGCACGACAGCCCGGTTGTGCTCGGCGAGGGTGTTGGAGAACACCGTCTTGCCCGTCTCGAGGTTGACCGCGACGAAGTACAGCCACGTGCCGTCGGCTGGGTTGAGCGCGGCCTCGATGGTCTTCTCACCCGGCGAGCCGATGGGCCCCGGGGGCAGACCCTGGTTCTGGTACGTGTTGTACGCCGACTCGGCGTCGCGCTCCTCCGGCGTCGTGAACACGTCGCCCTTGCGGCCGCTCACGTACGACACCGTCGAGTCGAGCTGCAGCGGCATCCCCTTGTCGAGGCGGTTGTAGAGAACGCGAGCCACCTTGGCGTAGTCCTCGTCGTTGTTGGCCTCGTACTCCAGGATGCTGGCGACCGTGAGGATCTGCTCGCCGGTGTAGCCGAGCGCCTTGGCCCTCGTGCTGATGTCGAGGTCGGTCGCCACGGCGACGGTCTTGGCCGTCATCTGCCGCAGCAGCTCGAGCGCCGTCGTGCCCGGTGGGACGTCGTACGTCGCCGGGAACAGGTAGCCCTCCGGATTGCCCTTGGCCACCGCCGGCAGGTCCAGCTTGCTGGGGTCGTCGAGCACGGCCTGCAGATCGGCCTTGGAGATGTCGGAGTTGGACGAGATGATGTCGACGACCTGGTCGAGACGAGCACCCTCGGGGATCGTGATCTTGCCCTGCACCCGATTGCCCTTGTCGACCAGCGCGCCGAGCGCGGCGTCGGACGACATTCCCTTGCGCAGCGAGAAGTAGCCCGCCTGGACCGCGGCGAAGCGGCTGTCGTTGAGGCTCAGCTGGTAGAACGCCTCGGCGCTCTTGACCACGTCGGCCTTCTTGAGGATGTTGGCGATCTGCTGGCCACCGGCGCCCTCGGGTATCTGAACCGTGACCGAGCCGCTGCCCTGCCCCGTGTAGTCCTCGGCGTTGGAGAAGAACCGGTCCTTGACCTTGCCACCCACGACGACGACCGCGGCGATCACCACGACCACCACGACGAGCGCCACGATGCGCCGACCCCACGGTTTGCGCGGAGGCGTGTCCGCCCGCCGGCGCCCGGGGCCCTTCGGTCCCTCAGGCTCGCCGGGGCCTCCCGTCACCAGATCGAGTCCGCTCTCGGTCATGCTGTTTCCTCACATGCTCTCGCCGGGGGCTGACCCGCGGGTTCGTTCGGCATCGAGTGCCGTTTGAAGGATCACCGTAGCGGCAGCCTGGTCGATGATGCTGCGCTTGCCCCGTGCCGAGCGTCCGCTGTGTCGCAGCATGGCATCGGCCGAGACCGTCGTCATCCGCTCGTCGAACAGCCGGATCGGCACGGGATCGATGGCCTCCGCGAGCTCGGCGCAGAAGGCGCGAACCTTGACGGCAGCCGGTCCCTCGCGCCCCGACAGACCCACCGGCAGGCCGACGACGCACTCGAGCACCTCGTGCTCGCGCACGAGGGTCGCGAGCCGGCCGATCGCCGCCGGCCCGGCCGCGACCGTCTCGACGGGCGTGGCCAGGATGCCGTCGGGATCGCTGACGGCCACGCCGATACGGGCGTCGCCGACGTCGACCCCGAGCCGGCGTCCGCGCCTCATCGCGCCAGGGCGGTCTCGACAGCGGCGAGCGCGGCGGGGATGCCCGACACGTCGGTGCCGCCGCCCTGGGCGACGTCGGCCTTGCCGCCGCCCTTGCCGCCGATCTGCGCTCCGACCACCTTGATCAGGTCGTTGGCCGACAGGCCACGGTCCTGCGCCGCCTCGTTGAGCGCCACGACCGCGGCCGGCTTGTCGCCCGCGTCGCCGATGACGACGACGACGGCCGGGCGATCGGCCAGGCGCTTGCGGATGTCGAGCGCGATCGTGCGCACGTCTCCCCCGCCTGCGCCGGCGGCGTGGTGGCCGACGTAGGCCACCCCGTCGATGTCACGCGCCGAGGCGGCCACGTCGCCGGCGGCACCCAGCAGCTGGGCGGCCTTGATCTTCTCCGCGGCCTTCTCGGCAGCCTTCAGACGCTCGAGGAGGTCGTTGACGCGTCCGGGGACGTCCTCCGGCTGGGTCTTGAGCAGATCGGTGAGCTGGCGGACGACGTCGCGCTCCTTGGCGAGGTACTGGAAGCCCTCGATGCCGACGAGCGCCTCGACGCGCCGGTTGCCCGCGCCGACCGATCCGTCGGAGGTGATGACGACGGTGCCGATCTGCGACGACCGGTCGACGTGCGTGCCACCGCAGAGCTCGCGCGACCAGGGGCCGCCGATCTCGACGACGCGGACGTCCTCGCCGTAGGTCTCGCCGAACAGCGCGAGCGCGCCCCACTCGCGGGCCTCGGGCAGCGACATGGTCTTGGCCGTGACGGGCAGGTCGGCGCGCAGCGCACGGTTGGACGCTTCCTCGACGCCGTGCAGCTGGTCGGGCGACAGCGCGCCGCTCCAGCCGTAGTCGAGGCGCAGGTAGCCCGGACGGTTGTACGAACCTGCCTGCAGCGCCGTGGGTCCGAGCACCTCGCGCAGCGCCGCGTGGACGACGTGGGTGCCCGAGTGCGCCTGGCGGGCGCCGAGACGCCACTCGGGGTCGACGACCGCCTCGACCGCGGCATCGAGCGTCAGCTCACCCTCGAGCACACGCACCTGGTGGACCACCAGACCGCGCACCGGGCGCTGGACGTCGAGCACCTCGGCACGGCCGCTGTGCCACTGCAGGTGACCGGCGTCGGCGTGCTGCCCGCCCGACTCGGCGTAGAACGGCGTGCGGTCGAGCACGACCTCGCCCACCGAGCCCGCTCCGATCGCGGGGACGGTCGTACCGCCGGCGATCAGCGCCTGCACGCGCGACTCGGTCGTCAGGGTCGTGTACGCCTGCCAGTCGGTCGGGCCGTTGGCGTCGAGGGCCGAGCGGTAGACCGTCGTGTCGGCGTGGCTGCCCTTCTTGGCCTTGGCGTCGGCCTTCGCGCGCGACCGCTGCTCGGCCATGAGCGAGCGGAAGCCCTCTTCGTCGACGCTGAGCCCCTTCTCGGCGGCCATCTCGAGCGTGATGTCGATCGGGAAGCCGTACGTGTCGTGCAAGGTGAAGGCCTGCTGCCCCGACAGCGAGGAGCCACCGGAGTCCTTCACCTTGACCGCGGCGCTCTCGAAGATCTGCGTGCCCTTGCCGAGGGTCTGGCGGAACGCGTCCTCCTCGGCGTACGCGATCTGCTCGATCCGCGGGAAGTCGGCCTCGAGCTCGGGGTACGACGCCTTCATCCGCGCCAGGCTGACCGGGAGGAGCAACGGCAGCGCCGGGTCCTCGAAGCCGAGCAGCCGCATCGACCGCACGGCGCGACGCAGCAGGCGGCGCAGCACGTAGCCGCGGGCCTCGTTGCCGGGCGTCACGCCGTCGCCCATCAGCATCAGGCCGCTGCGGACGTGGTCGGCGATGACGCGGAACCGCACGTCGTCCGCGTGGTCCTTGCCGTAGGTGCGGCCCGAGACCTCCGACGCCTTCTCGATGACCGGGAAGACCTCGTCGATCTCGTAGAGGTTGCCCTTGCCCTGCAGCAGGTACGCGACGCGCTCCAGGCCCATGCCGGTGTCGATGTTCTTGTGGGGCAGCTCGCCGATCACGTCGAACTGGTCCTTGGCCCGGACGTTGACGATCTCCTCCTGCATGAACACGAGGTTCCAGATCTCGAGGAAGCGGTCCTCGTCGACGACCGGTCCGCCGTCGGGGCCGAACTCCGGTCCGCGGTCGACGTAGATCTCGCTGCAGGGCCCGCCGGGGCCGGGCACGCCCATGTGCCAGTAGTTGTCGAGCAGTCCGCGATCCTGGATGCGCTCGTCGGGCAGGCCGGCGACCCGCTTCCAGATCTCGCGCGCCTCCTGGTCGGAGTGCAGCACCGTCACCCAGATCGTGTCGGCGTCGATGCCGAGCCCGCCGTCGGCCACGGCCCCCGTGATGAGCCGCCACGCGTGCGTGATGGCGCCTTCCTTGAAGTAGTCGCCGAACGAGAAGTTGCCGTTCATCTGGAAGAACGTGCCGTGGCGCGTCGTCTTGCCGACCTCCTCGATGTCGAGGGTGCGCACGCACTTCTGGACGCTCGTGGCGGTCTGCCACGGCGGCGTCTCCTGGCCGAGGAAGTACGGCTTGAACGGCACCATGCCGGCGTTGACGAACAGCAGGTTGGGGTCGTCGAACAGCAGCGGCGCCGAGGGCACGACCGTGTGTCCTGCCTGCTCGAAGTGGTCGAGGAAGCGGCGGCGGATCTCCGCAGTGTGCATCAGGTGGCCTTCGGATCGGGGTGGTTCACATCGAGTGGGGTGGTGTCGGGACGGTCGAGCTGGGCGCGGGCCTCGTCGAGGCGCAGGGGCTCGCCGCCCGGGTCCTGGGCGAGCCGGCGGGCGATCTGCCGCTCACGAGCCTGCATGCCGTCGCGCACCTCGGCGCTGAGCTCGCGCCAGCCGAGGCCGAGGGCCGCGGCCTGGTCGACGACACCGGGCGCGGACAGGCGATAGGCCGCTCGGCGCGCCTTGGCCGCGGTGTAGACGCCGGCCGCCGAGCCGGCGACGAACCAGACGAGGCGCGACCTCATGAGCCCAGCCACTGGTCGGACGGCGGCGTGGGCTGGGCGGAGCGGACGGCCCGCCGTCCGGCCTGCAGTCGTTGGCGCCGGCGCCGGCGGAACTCGCGGCGCATCAGTGCCGTGATGCGGTCGCGGCTCTCGGCACGCAGCGCGTAGGTGACGCCGTGCAGGACGATCGAGAGACGCACTCCCGGCCGTCCCAGGGCGGCCTGCACCACCTGGTGCTGGGTGGGCGGGACGACGAGGCGACCCTCGACGACCCGTGGCTCGAGCTCGTCCGGCAGGGTCGTGACGACCGCCGCCTCCTGCACGACGACGTCTGATGTCGGCATCGGCGCCTCGCGGGTCGCGGGCATCTCGCGGGGCTGGGCCGCCACGGCCGAGACACGCCGCACGGCGCGGACCGCGATGACGGCAGCGCAGATCGCGACCACGGCGAGAACCGCGGTCGCCACGAGGATCCACACCTCTGTCGACATGACGTCGAGCCTATCGCGGGCACGGTCGGACGACCTGCGTGGCCGGAGACGGTCAGCGGCCGCGCAGGATCGAACGGATCATCGCCAGCCGCTCGCCCAGGCGTGCCTCGAACCCGTGCTCGGTGGGCTCGTAGTACGTCGTGCCGTCGACGTCGTCGGGGGCGTACTGCTGGCCGACGACTCCGCGGGGGTCGTTGTGCGGGTAGCGGTAGTCGTGGCCGTGACCGAGCTTCTTGGCGCTGGAGTAGTGGGCGTCGCGCAGTGCGGGCGGCACCGCCCCGACCTTGCCGGAGCGGACGTCTGCCAGTGCGGCGTCGATCGCGGTGATGACGGCATTCGACTTCGGCGCGGCAGCCAGGTGGATGACCGCCTGCGCCAGCGGGATGCGCGCCTCAGGGAAGCCGATCATGGCCACGGCCTGCGCGGTCGCGGTCGCCAGCGGGAGCGCGGTCGGATCGGCCATGCCGATGTCCTCGCTCGCGTGGATCATGAGGCGGCGGGCGATGAACCGGGGATCCTCGCCCGCCTCGATCATGCGGGCCAGGTAGTGCAGGGCGGCATCGACGTCCGAGCCGCGGATCGACTTGATGAACGCGCTGATGACGTCGTAGTGCTGGTCGCCCTGGCGGTCGTAGCGCACCGCTGCCTTGTCGACGGCCATGGCGGCGTCCTCGACGTCGATCTCGCCCTTGCCCTGGCTGGTGGCCGCACCGGCCGCGGCCTCGAGGTACGTCAGCACACGGCGTCCGTCGCCGCCGGCGAGCCGCACGAGGTGCGAGCGGGCCTCGTCGGTCAGGGTGACCGCGCCGGCGAGGCCTCGCTCGTCCGTCAGCGCGCGGTCGACCAGCACCCCGATGTCGTCGTCGGTGAGGCTCTCGAGCGTCAGCAGCAGGCTGCGGCTGAGCAGCGGCGAGATGACGCTGAAGTGGGGGTTCTCGGTGGTGGCGGCGACCAGCGATACCCAGCGGTTCTCGACGCCCGGCAGCAGGGCGTCCTGCTGCGACTTGCTGAACCGGTGCACCTCGTCGACGAACAGGACGGTCTCGACACCGTTGTGCGCCAAGGCCCGGCGGGCGCCGGCGATGGTGTCGCGCACCTCCTTGACCCCGGCCGAGACCGCAGAGACCTCGACGAACCGGCGATCGGTGTGGGCGCTCAGCAGGCTGGCGATCGTGGTCTTGCCCGTGCCGGGCGGCCCCCACAGCAGGATGGTCAGCGGCTGGTTGCCGTCGATCATCTGCCGCAGCGGCGACCCCGGAGCCAGCAGGTGCTGCTGCCCGACGAGCTCGTCGAGCGTCCGCGGCCGCATGCGCACCGCGAGCGGCGCCGACGAGTGCGTGTTTCCGCTGAGCGTGCCCGAGCCGGACCCCGTGGACGCGACGGGTTCTGGGATGTCGAACAACCCGTCGGAGCTCATGGCTCGACCCTATCCGTCGCCCCCGTCGGCACGGGTTGCCACGGGCGGACGATGCTCAGCCGGCCTGGCTGACTCCCCCGTCGGGCGACTCGCCGTCCGCGAGCCTCTCGGCCTTCGGCTTGGCGTCGACGCCGGCGTCGCGGCGCTGCTCGGGCGTGATGGGCGCGGGCGCGGCCGTCAGCGGGTCGTACCCACCACCGGACTTCGGGAACGCGATGACCTCGCGGATCGAGTC
>JBEVGQ010000028.1:0-7284 GCA_040511655.1 Aeromicrobium sp.
CGCCGGTGCTCGCACCGCGCCGCAAGACCCGCAAGATCAAGGTCGGCACGGTCGACGTCGGCGGCGACGCGCCCATCTCGGTGCAGTCGATGACGACGACCCTGACGTCCGACGTCAACACGACTTTGCAGCAGATCGCCGAGCTGACCGCCGCCGGGTGCGACATCGTCCGCGTGGCGTGCCCCAGCCAGGACGATGCCGACGCGCTGGCCGAGATCGCCCAGCACTCCAACATCCCCGTCATCGCCGACATCCACTTCCAGCCCAAGTACGTGTTCGCCGCGATCGACGCCGGTTGTGCCGCCGTCCGCGTCAACCCGGGCAACATCCGCAAGTTCGACGACCAGGTCGGGGCCATCGCCCGTGCGGCCAAGGACGCCGGCACGTCGATCCGCATCGGCGTCAACGCCGGCTCGCTCGACAAGCGCATCTTCGACAAGTACGGCTCGGCGACGCCCGAGGCGCTCGTCGAGTCGGCCGTGTGGGAGGCGTCCCTGTTCGAGGAGCACGACTTCCACGACTTCAAGATCTCGGTCAAGCACAACGACCCCGTCGTGATGGTCAAGGCCTACGAGCTGCTGTCCGAGCGCGGCGACTGGCCGCTGCACCTCGGCGTGACCGAGGCCGGCCCGGCGTTCCAGGGCACGATCAAGAGCTCGGTGGCCTTCGGCTCGCTGCTCAGCAAGGGCATCGGCGACACCATCCGGGTCTCGCTGTCGGCGCCTCCCGTCGAGGAGGTCAAGGTCGGCATCCAGATCCTGCAGTCGCTCAACCTGCGCCCGCGCAAGCTCGAGATCGTGTCGTGCCCGTCGTGCGGCCGCGCGCAGGTCGACGTCTACACGCTGGCTGAGCAGGTCACGGCCGGGCTCGAGGGCATGGAGGTTCCGCTGCGCGTCGCGGTCATGGGCTGCGTCGTCAACGGGCCGGGCGAGGCGCGCGAGGCCGATCTCGGTGTCGCGTCGGGCAACGGCAAGGGACAGATCTTCGTCAAGGGCGAAGTCATCAAGACCGTCCCCGAGTCGAAGATCGTCGAGACCCTCATCGAGGAGGCCATGCGCCTCGCCGAGGACATGGAGCCCGTCGAGGGCGGCTCGGCCGCCGTCACGGTCAGCTGAGGCCCGCCGCCCCCGACGTCCTGGGTCGTCCGGACGCCCCGGGTCGTAGGCTGTAGCGACCGGACCGGGAGGCACAGTGCTGAAGACGACGGCGCATGTTCGTGCGCTGACCCCAGACGACCTCCCGGAGCTGCACCGCCTGCTCGACCGCGACCCGCTGGTCAATCTGTTCGTGCGCAACCGCATCGAGGCCACCAAGCTGCAGGCCAGGTGGCTCGGCGGCCAGGTGTGGGGCTACTTCGAGGACGGCGCGCTGGTGTCGGCGTGCCACGCCGGCGCCAACCTCGTGCCGGTCGAGGCGACCACCGCGGCGCTGTCGGCGTTCGCCGAGCGGGTCCTCGCCGACAACGTCCGTCCGTCGTCGGTCGTCGGCCCGCGCGATGCGGTGATTCCGTTCTGGTCGATGCTCGAGCCGCGCTGGGGCCCGGCCCGGTCGCCACGACTCTCGCAGCCGTTCATGACGATGTCGCGCGACAGCTCCGTCGAGCCCGATCCGCGGGTGCGACCGGTGCTGATCGACGAGTTCGACGTCCTCTACCCGGCGTCGGTGGCGATGTTCACCGAAGAGGTCGGCGTCGACCCCGAGGCGGGCAGCCGCAGCGGCTACCGCGCGCGGGTGGCGCAGCTGATCTCGCAGGGCTGGTCGTTCGCGATCATCGAGGACGATCGCGTGCTGTTCAAGACCGAGGTGGGCGCGGCGACGCGCGAGGCGTGCCAGCTGCAGGGCGTCTATGTGCACCCCGACCTGCGCGGGCAGGGGCTGGCGGCGCCGGCCCTGGCGGCCGTGGTCCAGCAGGTGAGGCAGACCGTGGCCCCCGTCGTCACGCTGTACGTCAACGACCACAACACCGCGGCTCGCCGCACGTACGAGCGGGTGGGCTTCGAGCAGACCACGACCTTCGCGTCGATCCTGCTGTAGGCCGAACCCACGGCCAGAACGTCGCGGCTAGGGTGCCTGCATGACACGCGACATCACGATCATGGGCGGTGCCTTCATCGGCATCGGGGTGCTCCACTTCGTCAAGCCGGGGCCGTTCGAGAACATCGTGCCGAAGGTGCTTCCGCGCAAGAAGGAGCTCGTCTACGCGTCCGGCGTCGTCGAGATCGCGACCGGCGCGATGATGCTGCACCCCCGCACGCGTCGTCTGGGCGGCCTGGGTGCCGTCGGGCTGCTCGCAGGCGTCTTCCCGGCCAACCTGCAGATGACGGCCGACGCGATGCGCAGCTCGCGCGCCCCGGCTTGGTACAAGGCGGGCACGGTGCTGCGGCTCCCACTCCAGGCTCCGATGATCCGTATCGCCCTGAAGGCCGCCCGAGCCTGACCCACCGACCGTGGGATTCCGGCACGGGCGGCGGAGTGCGCGAGGTGCCGATCGGGGCCGATAGGCTCGACGCCATGCGCATGTCGAAGCTCTTCCTCCGCACCCTCCGTGACGACCCCGCCGATGCCGAGGTGCCGAGCCACAAGCTCCTGGTGCGCGCCGGTTACGTCCGCAGGGTCGCGCCGGGCATCTACTCCTGGCTGCCGCTCGGGCTCAAGGTGCTCGCCAAGGTCGAGAAGATCATCCGCGAGGAGATGGAGTCGATCGGCTCGCAGGAGGTCCGGTTCCCCGCGCTGCTGCCGCGTGAGCCCTACGAGGCGTCCAACCGCTGGACCGAGTACGGCCCCAACCTCTTCCGGCTCAAGGACCGCCGCGGCAACGACATGCTGCTCGGCCCGACGCACGAGGAGATGTTCGCGCTGCTGGTCAAGGACCTCTACTCGTCCTACAAGGACCTGCCGCTCAGCCTGTACCAGATCCAGACCAAGTACCGCGACGAGTCGCGCCCTCGCGCCGGCATCCTGCGCGGTCGCGAGTTCATCATGAAGGACTCGTACTCCTTCGACGTCGACGACGCGGGCCTCGAGGCGTCGTACCAAGCCCACCGCGAGGCCTACGTCCGCATCTTCGACCGCCTGGGCTTCGAGTACGTCATCGTCCACGCCGACTCCGGTGCGATGGGTGGCTCGGCCAGCGAGGAGTTCCTCGCCGTCTCCGAGACGGGCGAGGACACCTTCGTGCGCTCGCCGGGCGGCTACGCGGCCAACGTCGAGGCGGTCACGACGATCGCCCCCGAGCCCGTCCCGTTCGACGGCCTGCCCGCGGCGCACGCCGAGCAGACGCCCGACACCCCGACGATCGCGACGCTCGTGGCGCACCTCGACGAGGCGTTCCCGCGGGACGACCGTCCGTGGCATGCGTCCGACACGCTCAAGAACGTCCTGGTCATGCTGCGTCACCCCGACGGCACGCGCGAGCCGCTCGCGATCGGCGTCCCGGGCGACCGCGAGGTCGACGCCAAGCGTCTCGAGGCCGCGGTCAAGCCGGCCGAGGTCGAGCCGTTCGACGAGAAGGAGTTCGCCGCGAACCCCGCGCTGGTCAAGGGCTACATCGGTCCCGGCGTGCTGGGCGTCGACAACGCGTCGGGCATCCGCTACCTGACCGACCCCCGGGTCGTCGACGGCACGCGATGGGTCACGGGAGCGAACGAGCACGGCTCGCACGTCATCGACCTGGTGGCAGGCCGCGACTTCATCTCCGACGGCACGATCGAGGCCGCCGAGGTGCGGGCGGGCGACCCGGCGCCCGACGGCTCGGGCCCGCTCGAGCTGGCGCGCGGCATCGAGATGGGTCACATCTTCCAGCTCGGCCGCTCGTACGCGGAGGTGCTCGATCTCAAGGTGCTCGACGAGAACGGCAAGCTGGTCACGGTGACGATGGGCTCGTACGGCGTGGGGGTCTCGCGAGCCGTCGCTGCCGTGGCCGAGTACTCGCACGACGACGCCGGACTGATCTGGCCCAAGGAGCTCGCGCCGTTCGACGTCCACCTCATCGTGGCGGGCAAGGACGAGGCGGTCGTCGCAGGCGCCGAGCAGGTGTACGCCGACCTGATCGGCGAGGGCTTCGAGGTCTTGTTCGACGACCGTCCCGGCAAGGTGTCGCTGGGCGTCAAGTTCAAGGACGCCGAGCTGGTGGGCGTGCCCACGATCGTCGTGGTGGGCAAGGGCTTCGCCGACGGCGTGGTCGAGGTCAAGGACCGTGCCACGGGCGAGCGCCAGGACGTCGCCCTGGCCGACCTGATCGCGACCCTCCGCGCCTGACCAGCCCAGATCTGCGGAGTTCCGACCCATTTCCGGCCACGGATTCGGTGCGGAGCTCCGCAGATCTGGGGCGGACGGTGGTCAGGGGAGGCCGGGGAAGGCCTTCTGGGTGGCGCCCCACGTCTGCTCGGCCAGGGCGGAGGTACGCAGAGCCGTCACCGCGTAGGCGCGCAGGTCACCCTCCGCGACGCCGGCGAGGGTCAGGATCGCCGAGCTGATGCGCGCCTCGAGCGACTGGGCTGCAGCCCGTGCCTCGGCGTCGCTCGTGAGCGGTCCGACGTCGTAGCCCAGCGCGGCCGCGACCGGCGACGTGCCGCGTGACCGCAGCCGGCCGACCAGGGCGTCACGGGTGTCGCGATGTGCTGAGAAGGACGTCCTCGCGATCTTGACGAGGCTGTCGACGCGCGCGCCGACGACGGGGTACATCCACACGGCCTCGTGCTCCAGCGCGAGCCACGCCTGGAGGGCCTCGCCGGGCGTCATCGCAGGCCCCGCACGACTCGGACGCTCTGCGCGTGCCCGGCCGACATCGACGCCAGCACCCGCACCAGCGCCGGCGAGCCCGCCGCGACGGCGTCGCGGGCGCGGTCCATGCGGGCGGTGTCGAGCGCCTGGACGAGCGCCGCGACGGCTGCGTCCTGCTCGCCCGGGGCAGTGGTGCCCGCCGGGGCCGTCGCGCCGCCCAGCGCCGCCAGCTGCTCGTCGACCGCAGCGGTGACGGGCGCGAGGCGGAGCGAGGGATGCGCGGTCGCGGTGGCTGCGACGGTTGCCTTGAGAGCAGCTGTCGCGCTGGCCGCCCGACTCAGGATGCGCGTGTCACCGGGATCGGGCTGCGGCTTGGGGTCGATCCCGACGGCGCCGGCGACGTCGTCGAGCCGTCCGGTGGCCTCGCCCGCGACGAGCAGCCCGCCGGCACCCAGCACGACCGCCCCGGTGCCGATCAGCGCACGGCGAGTCATCACCCCGGCAGGCTATCCGACCTCGCCACGGCCCCGACACGTCACGACGTCAGAGCCGCCTCCGGACTACCGATAGGGTGGACCGACGCAGCACGGCGGAGGCACACAGCCCGCCGACAACCGAAGACGGAGGACGCACCATGACCGACAGTCTGGAGACCCTCGTCGAGAGCACCGTGACGTCCCTGGGGCTCGATCTCGAAGCACTCGACCTCACCCCGGCCGGCAACAAGCGTGTCCTGCGCATCGCGGTCGACCGCGACGGTGGGGTCGGCATCGACCACATCACCGACGCGACCCGGGCGCTCTCCGAGGTGCTCGACTCGTCCGACGCGATGGGCGAGCAGCCGTACACGCTCGAGGTCACGTCGCGAGGCGTCGACCGGCCGCTCACGTTGCCGCGCCACTGGCGCCGCAACGAGGGCCGACTGGTCCGTCTACGCCTCGAGGGCGACGACTCCTCGGTCGATGGACGCATCGGCGCCAGCGACGACACCGGCGTCGAGATCGTCGGCCGCACCACGACGCGCTACGCCTACACCGACATCACCTCAGCGCTCGTGCAGGTCGAGCTCAACCGGAAGGACGTCTGATGGACATCGACATGGCCGCCCTACGCGCCCTCGAGCGCGAGAAGGAGATCCCCTTCGAGGCGATCTGCGAGGCGATCGAGACCGCGCTTCTCTCGGCGTACCAGAAGACCGGCGTCGCCAAGCAGCACGCCCGTGTCGAGCTCGACCGCACATCGGGCCACGTGACGGTGTGGGCCAAGGAGCGCATCGAGGCACCGCCGGCGCCCGAGCCCGTCGAGGGCGAGGAGCCCGCACCGCGCCCGGCGGCGACCTTCACGCCCGAGTTCGACGACACGCCCGACGACTTCGGACGATTCGCCGCGACCATCGCGCGCCAGCTGATCATGCAGAAGATCCGCGACGCCGAGGACGAGTCGAAGTACGGCGAGTTCTCGGGCAAGGTCGGCGACATCGTCTCCGGCGTCATCCAGCAGGGACGCAACCCCCAGGACGTCATGCTCGACCTCGGTCGCGTCGAGGCCATCCTCACCGGCACCGAGCGCGTTCCCGAGGAGAAGTACGCGCACGGCGAGCGGCTCAAGGCGTACGTGTACGAGGTCGAGAAGGGCCTGCGCGGCCCGCGGGTCAAGGTCTCGCGCACGCACCCCAACCTGGTCAAGCTGCTGTTCGCCCTCGAGGTGCCCGAGATCGCCGACGGATCGGTCGAGATCTTCGCGATCGCCCGCGAGGCCGGTCACCGCACCAAGATCGCCGTCCGCGCCAACGTCCCGGGCGTCAACGCCAAGGGATCGTGCATCGGCCCGATGGGTCAGCGGGTGCGCAACGTCATGCACGAGCTGCACGGCGAGAAGATCGACATCGTCGACTTCAGCGACGACCCCGCCGAGTTCATCGCGCACGCCCTCTCGCCGTCGCAGGTGCGCAGCGTGACGATCGTCGACGAGGCGACCCGTTCGGCCCGCGTCGTCGTCCCGGACTTCCAGCTGTCGCTCGCGATCGGCAAGGAGGGTCAGAACGCCCGCCTCGCTGCCAAGCTCACCGGATGGCGCATCGACATCCGGTCCGACACCGAGGCGCCACGCGAGCAGGCCGACTGACCGATGGCGCAACCTCTTCGCCAAACGGGTAGACTGGGTGAGGTCGTCCGGACGTGCATCGGTTGCAGGCAACGTTCGGACAAGGCCGATCTGGTGCGAGTCGTCGCAGTTCAGGGGTCCACGGCAACGGTCGTGACTCCCGATCCGCACGGAACGTTGCCGGGACGCGGGGCGCATCTGCACCCCATGCTCCGGTGCCTGGATCTGGCGACACGTCGCAAGGCGTTCGGTCGGGCCCTTCGAGTCGAGGGGCCGCTCGACCTGGACGCCGTGGCCGGCGCCGTCACCGATCGAGAACCACAGCTTGACCACGAGGAGCGCAACAGCGCTCCCTGACCGAAATCGGAGCACTCGCTCATGTCACACATGAATGGCCTCGGCCGATGAGTACTGCGCGATGAGTACTGCGCAATGAGCACGTTCGTCAACTAGTGGTCT
>JBEVGQ010000029.1:0-6534 GCA_040511655.1 Aeromicrobium sp.
GTGGCCGCCTTCGAGGCGCCCCTGGCGATCGGCACCGACACCGGCGGCTCGATCCGCCAGCCCGGCGCGCTCACCGGCACGGTCGGCGTCAAGCCGACCTACGGAGGCGTGAGCCGCTACGGCCTCGTCGCGATGGCCAGCAGCCTCGATCAGGCCGGCCCGGTCACCCGCACGGTGCTCGACGCGGCCCTGCTGCACGAGCTCATCGCCGGTCACGACCCCATGGACTCCACCAGCATTCCCAATGCCGTCCCGGCCGTGGTCGCCGCAGCACGTCGCGCCGACGTAAAGGGCCTGCGCGTCGGCATCGTCCGCGAGCTCGGCGGCGAGGGCTTCCAGCCCGGCGTCGAGGCGCGGTTCACCGAGGCCGTCGAGCTGCTGACGTCCGCGGGCGCGGAGGTCGTCGAGGTCTCGATCCCGAGCATCTCCTATGCGTTGGGCGCCTACTACCTCGTCATGCCGAGCGAGGCGAGCAGCAACCTCGCCAAGTTCGACGCGATGCGGTACGGCGTGCGCGTGCCGCCCGTCGGTGTCGACGACCCCAGCGCCGAGCAGGTGATGGCCTCGAGCCGCGATGCGGGCTTCGGCGACGAGGTCAAGCGCCGCATCATCCTCGGCACCTACGCCCTCTCCAGCGGCTACTACGACGCCTACTACGGATCGGCCCAGAAGGTGCGCACGATCCTGGCGCGCGACTTCGACGCCGCGTTCGCCGACGTCGACGTGCTGGTCTCGCCCACGTCGCCGACCACCGCCTACCCGTTGGGCGACAAGCTCGACGACCCGCTGGCGATGTACCTCGGCGACATCGCCACCATCCCGGCCAACCTCGTGGGCATCCCCGGGCTGTCGTTGCCGGTCGGCCTGGCCGACGAGGACGGCCTGCCGGTCGGCCTGCAGTTCCTGGCCCCGCAGAAGGCCGACGACCGCCTCTACAACGCGGCGGCCGCTCTCGAGCAGCTGCTCGAGCAGAAGTGGGGCGGCACGCTGCTGTCCCGGGCACCCGAGCTGGAGGCAACCCGATGACCGTCGAGACCTTTGTTCCCTTCGAGGAAGCCCTGACCCGCTACGACCCCGTCATGGGCCTCGAGATCCACATCGAGCTCAACACCGCGACCAAGATGTTCTGCGGCTGTCCGACGGAGTTCGGCGCCGAGCCCAACACGCAGGTCTGCCCCGTGTGCCTGGCGCTGCCGGGAGCGCTGCCGGTCGTCAACGCCAAGGCCGTCGAGTCGGCGATCCGCATGGGCCTCGCGCTCAACTGCGAGATTGCCGAGTGGTGCCGTTTTGCGCGCAAGAACTACTTCTACCCCGACATGCCGAAGAACTTCCAGACGTCGCAGTACGACGAGCCGATCGCGTTCGACGGTTACGTCGATGTCGAGGTGGACGGCGAAGTCTTCCGCATCGAGATCGAGCGCGCGCACATGGAGGAGGACACCGGCAAGGCGCTGCACGTCGGCGGCTCCACCGGACGCATCCACGGCGCCGACTTCTCGCTGGTCGACTACAACCGCGCCGGCATCCCGCTGATCGAGATCGTCACCCGCACGATCGAGGTGCCGCCCGAGAAGGCGCCGGCCGTCGCTCGCGCCTACGTCTCGTACGTGCGCGATCTCATCGGCGGCCTCGGTGTCTCCGACGTCCGCATGGACCAGGGCTCGCTGCGCGCCGACGTCAACCTGTCGCTCAAGCCCAAGGGCTCGACGACGCTCGGCACCCGCTCCGAGACCAAGAACGTCAACTCGTTCCGGTCGGTCGAGCGGGCGGTGCGCTACGAGATCTCGCGCCACGCGGGCATCCTCGACGCCGGCGGCACGGTCGTGCAGGAGACCCGGCACTTCCAGGAGGACACCGGCACGACGCTGTCGGGCCGCGAGAAGTCCGACGCCGACGACTACCGCTACTTCCCGGAGCCCGATCTCGCGCCGGTCTCGCCGTCGCGCGAGTGGGTCGAGGAGCTGCGGGCCACCCTGCCCGAGCCGCCGGCCGTCCGCCGGGCGCGTCTGCAGGCCGACTGGGGCTTCAGCGACCTCGACATGCGCGACACGATCGGTGCGGGTGCGCTCGACCTGATCGTCGCGACGGTCGAGGCCGGCACGACTCCCCAGGCCGCCAAGAAGTGGTGGCTCGGCGAGATGGCGCGTCGCGCCAACGAGACGGGCCGCGACCTCGACGCCCTGGGCATCACGCCCGCGCAGGTCGCCGAGATCCAGGGCCTGATCGACGCCAAGCGGATCAACGACAAGCTCGCGCGGTCGGTGTTCGACGGCGTGATCGCGGGGGAGGGCACGCCCGAAGAGGTCGTGGTCGCCCGCAAGCTCGAGGTCGTCTCCGACGACGGTGCGCTCGGCGCGGCCGTCGACCGGGCCATCGAGGGCGATCCCGACGCCGCCGCCAAGATCCGCTCCGGCAACCTCGGCGTGGCCGGTGCGCTGATCGGTGCGGTCATGAAGGAGATGCGCGGACAGGCCGATGCCGGCCGCGTCCGCGAGCTCATCCTCGAGAAGCTGGCGTAGGCGCCTGCCTCGTCGCGGGAGCGGTGGTTTCGCCACTGAATGGCGCTGATTTCTCCGTCATTCAGTGGATCGTCCACCGCGACCGGCGCAGGTCGTGGACGGTCTGAGGAGACTCAGCCGACGCGGGCCAACAGCTCCTTGAGCTCGTCGAGCACGACGTCCGGGTGCTCGACCGGGATGAAGTGCGTCCCGTTGAGCTCGCGGTAGCGCGATCCCCGCACCCGCTGCGACGCCGTCAGCATGTCCTGGGCTCCGGTGAAGACGTCCCAGCGAGCGGCGACGAACGTGACCGGCACGTCGACGTCGCGGAGCGAGACCCGCTCGTGCTCGGCGACGCTGAGCGCGAGCTTGGCGTACCAGGCCGGATGGGTCGTGAAGAACTCCTGCAGCAGGGTGCGCAGCTCGGCGGTGTCGGCGGCGGGCGAGATCAGGTGCGACCACCGGACGAGGTCGGTCGTGAGGTTGGTCCAGGGCACCCTGCGGGTCACCGGTGCCAGCACATGGCCCGTGACCGTCACCGATCGGGCCAGGCCGACCATGAGCGCTCGGCCCAGCACCGGCGGGACGTGCAGCGGCGAGAGCATCGTCGAGAACGTGTTGCCCGGCACGCCGGCGACCGCGAGGATCCCGGCGACCCGTTCGGGGTGCCGGGTCGCCAGCTCGAAGGCGACGGTGACGCCGGTCGACCAGGCCGCGACCACGACCCGTCCCATCCCGGCGTCGTCCATCACGGCGAGGGCGTCCTCGACGAGCGAGTCGAGGTCGACGCGTCCGTCCTCGGGCCGCGCGGAGCCGCCCGTGCCGCGGTGGTTCCACCCGACGACTCGCACGCCGCTGCCTGCCTGCATCAGCGACGGCCACGCATGGGGATTGGTGCCGAGACCGTTCGAGACCAGCACCGTGGGGCCGTCGCCGTCGTTGGTCCAGGCTCGCAACCGGGTGTCGTCGGCGCTCGTCACGTCGTAGTAGCGCACGAGTGCGGCGGTGGGTGTGGTCACGCGCCGATTGTCCACGGGGCGCCGGGCCTCTGCAAAGTCGCTCAGGCGACGGCTGCACAGGAGGGGGACGTGAGGATCTGGTTCTGTCCGCACCAGTGCGGACAGAACCAGATTCCTCCGTCCTCCGCGGCCTCGGGTGCGGGTCAGGTCCGGGCGAGCACAGCGTCGACGAGGCGGTCGGCGGCGCCCTCTGCGTGCGGCAGGAACAGGCTGGGCTCGGACAGCTCGAGCTCGATCAGCATCGGCGAGCCGTCGGCGCCGGTGACGAGGTCCACGCGAGCGTAGAGGGGCGGCTCGTCGAGCGCCAGCGCGGTGCAGGCAGCGGCGATCGCGTGCTGCGACACCTCGCGCTGTGCGTCGCTCGGCGATCGGGGTGTGATGCTCTCGCGGCTGTCGCGGTCCTGGCGGACGCCTTCGCCGCGCTCGAGCAGAGGACCCTTGCGGATCGCGTGCGAGAACGCGCCGGAGAAGTGCAGCATCGCGGTCTCGCCCTCGTCGTCGACCGAGGAGATGTACGGCTGGGTCATGGACGTGCGACCCGCTGCGACGAGGGACGCGCTGTGCTCCCAGACCTCTTCGCGGGTGCCCCAGCGGGCGGTGTCCTTGGAGCCCGCCGAGATGGTCGGCTTGACGACCCATTCGGTGTGGTCTCCGATGTCGTCGCCCGGCGACACGTCCCACCGGGTCTCGATGATCGGGACACCCGCTGCCTCGAGCTGTCGGAGATAGACCTTGTCGGTGTTCCAGGTCAGGACGTCGGGGGTGTTGTGCACGCGCGGCACCGAGGCCGCCCAGGCGAGGAACTCGTCTCGACGAGCGAGGTAGTCCCAGCACGACCGCACGACCACGGCGTCGTACGAGGCCCAGTCGACCGTCGGATCGTCCCAGACGACGATCTCGCCGCCGACGCCTCGTGCCTCGGCCGCACCGACGAGGAGCGGGAGGTCGGCGTCGTGAGCGCGGCTGCCGGAGCTGGTGACGAAGGCGAGGGTCATGGTCAGCATGCTAGCGAGTGAAGCGCAACCCTTCACTCTTGCGTATTGAAGCACGACGCTTCACTATGGAGAAATGAACCGTGATGCTTCATCTCGATACGCCGTGATCGGTGACCTCGTGGCATCGCGCGACCAACCCTCGCGCGCCGAGGCCCAGCGGAGCCTCGTGTCGGCGCTCGCCACCGTCAACGACCTGGTGGCCTCGGCGCCGCAGCCGCTCGAGCCGACGATCGGCGACGAGCTGCAGGGCGTCTACGCGGACCTCCACGACGCCCTGCTGGCGACGGTGCTCGTCCGGCTGGCGTTGCCCGAGACGATGGACTGCCGGTTCGGCGTGGGAGTGGGGACCCTCGAGATCGTCGGTGAGTCCAACTACGGTCTGACGCAGGACGGCCCCGCCTGGTGGTCGGCTCGCACGGCGATCGACACCGCCAAGGACAAGAGCCGCCACCTTCCGGGGCTGCGCACGTGGATCGTGCGCGACGGGACGAAGGAGTCGGACATGGCCAATGCCTACCTGCTGATGCGTGACGAGCTCGTCAGCGGCTTCGACGCTCGTCAGCGCCGCATCGCGCTCGGCGTGGTCCAGGGCAGGACTCGCACCCAGCTCGCGGAGCAGGAGGGGATCTCGGTCTCGGCGGTGTCGCAGCGCCACCGCGCCGGCATCGGGGCGCTGATCGAGTCGATCGACCACCTCCCGATGATCGCGGGAGGTGGGGCATGAGCGTGCTCGCGGTGCTGCTGGCCGCTGTCGGCGTCGCCGACCTCTCCCGGCGGTCCAAGGTCGTGACCGGCACGATCGTGACGGTGGCGGGCCTGCTGCTGCTCGGCGCCGGCTGGAACACCGTCTGGCTCACGCCGGTCGTGGCCCTCGTGCTCGTGGTCTGGGTCGTCGCCGCGCGGCACGACTCGTCCGCCGGTGCGGTGCTGCTCGGCGTCACCGTCATCCTGCTCGTGGTCTTGTCGGGAGGGTGGTCGTTCGACCACGCCCCGGCCCAGGGGTGGTACGACGACCTGCCGATCCCGCGCCTGGCCCACGTGCCGATCGATCGTGCGGCCCTGGGGCTCGGCGTCGTGCTGTTCCTCTGGACCGCAGCCAACGTCGTGGTCCGGCGGGTGCTCCAGGCCACCGGCCCGCAGGTGCTCGCGCAGGGCGCCGACCTCAAGGGCGGACGGGTGCTCGGCCCGCTCGAGCGGTGGTTCGTGCTGGCGTGCGCGCTCGGCGGCAACCTCGCCGCGATCGCGATCGTCGTCGCGGCGAAGGGCATCCTGCGGTTCCCCGAGATCTCCCGCGACAACAGCGAGGGCCTGCGGGCGGAGTACGTGCTGGTCGGCAGCTTCGTCAGCTGGGGGCTCGCCCTGCTGTTCGTCCCGCTCTTCTGAGCGGACTCGCAGACCGACGACCGGAGCCACGGCGTAATCTGTGCACCATGCCTCCCGAGAACGAGATCGACATCAAGCCGCGCAGCCGTACCGTCACCGATGGCCTCGAGGCCACCGCGTCGCGAGGCATGCTGCGGGCGGTCGGCATGGGCGACGACGACTGGGTCAAGCCCCAGATCGGCGTCGCGTCCAGCTGGAACGAGATCACTCCGTGCAACCTGTCGCTCGACCGCCTGGCCAAGCGCGCCAAAGAAGGCGTCCACGCCGGTGGCGGCTACCCGCTCGAGTTCGGCACGATCTCGGTCTCCGACGGCATCTCGATGGGCCACGAGGGCATGCACTTCTCGCTCGTCAGCCGTGAGGTCATCGCCGACTCCGTCGAGACCGTCATGATGGCCGAGCGCCTCGACGGCTCGGTGCTGCTGGCCGGCTGCGACAAGAGCCTGCCGGGCATGCTCATGGCCGCTGCCCGCCTCGATCTCGCCAGCGTCTTCGTCTACGCCGGCTCGATCATGCCCGGCAACGTCGACGGCAAGGACGTCACGATCATCGACGCGTTCGAGGCCGTGGGGGCGTGCCTGGCAGGAAGGATGTCGCGCGAGCAGGTCGACAAGATCGAGCGCGCGATCTGCCCCGGCG
>JBEVGQ010000030.1:0-5795 GCA_040511655.1 Aeromicrobium sp.
ATCAACACGGGCCACGGGCTCAAGACGCTCGACGCCGTCTCCGACCTCGTCGGCCCGGCCGCCACCATCGCACCGACCTACCAGGCGTTCGTCGACGCCAACATCGCCTGAACCACCGAAGCCGAGGAGCAAGCACATGTCAGTAGCGGTCCGCATCCCCACGATCCTGCGCACCTACACGAACGACCAGTCGCAGGTGTCCGCGGAGGGTGCCACCCTCACCGGCGTCCTCGACTCGCTCGAGGCGTCGTTCCCGGGCATCAAGGCGCGCGTCGTCGACGACGAGGGCAAGCTGCGCCGCTTCGTCAACATCTACGTCGCTGAAGAGGACGTCCGCTTCTCCCAGGGCCTGGACACGCCGACCCCGGACGGGGCGCAGGTCTCGATTATCCCCGCCGTTGCCGGGGGTTGCTGAGCCCGTAGAGGCTCGGTGGGCGCCAAGTCCCGCCGTAGCCGGTGGCCGCGCTGCCCGATAGGCTCAGCGCATCGGCCCCTCGGCAGGTGGGTTCGTTCGTGACAGGTGGGAGTGGCGGCATGGTGCAAGGCACCGTCAAGTGGTTCAACGCTGACAAGGGCTACGGATTCATCGAGATCGAGGGCCAGGACGACGTCTTCGTCCACTGGTCCAAGATCGCGTCCGATGGCTACAAGACGCTCGAGGACGGCCAGAAGGTCGAGTTCGAGGTCGTCGACGGCCCCAAGGGTCGCGAGGCGCACGAGGTCATCGGGCACTGATCCCGACCACGACCCGGTCCACGGACCGGGTTGTGCCGCGTTCGGCCACGCGGATCTTCCATGTGCCACTTGTCATGGCACATCGACGCTGACATACTCCCGGTATGTCAGCCGTCGATGTCGTCTCCGCAGCCGAGCCCGTGACCGCGCCGGTCGGCGGGGCAGAGCTCCAGCAGGTCATCTGGCTCTCGGTGGCGGCCACCGTCGTCACCATCGTGCTGCTGGTGATCGCATGGGCGCACCGCACGCACCGCATCGAGTGGTTCGACCGTCTCGGACGTCGCCTCGGTGCCCAGCACGGCGAGCCCGGCTGGTCGACGATCCCCACCATGTTCGTCGGCAGCTCGCTGATCGTGGCCCTGCTCGGCTTCATGTGGGACGTCAGCCTGCACGCCGGCCGCGGTCGTGACGCCGGACCGCTCGCCAACCCCGCGCACTACCTGATCCTGTACGGGCTGTTCGCCCTGTTCGTCGCCGGCATGTCGGCGATCGTCTACCCGCGCGACGGCGAGCGACCCGGCGTCGCGGCCGTGCGCATCACCCGCCACTGGTACGCGCCCGTGAGCGGCATCTTCATCGCCGCGTGCGGCCTGTACGCCCTCATCGGCTTCCCGCTCGACGACGTGTGGCACCGGCTGTTCGGCCAGGACGTCACGCTGTGGGGACCGACGCACCTGATGCTGATCGGTGGCGCCGGGATGTCGACGGCTGGCATCATCCTGCTCAACCGCGAGGCCGAGATCGCGATGCGTCAGCGCGGCAAGGCCGTCCCCGCGTGGCTCAAGACGATCATGACGTCCACGGCCTTCGGTGCGCTGCTGATCGGTCTGTCGGTCTTCCAGGCCGAGTTCGACTTCGGCATCGCGCAGTTCCGCATGGTGTTCGCCCCGCTCATGATCGTCGCGGCGGCCGGCATCACCTTGGTCGCGGCGCGCCTCTACATCGGCCCCGGCGCGGCCATCGGCGCCGTGGTGTTCTTCCTGCTCATGCGCGGCATCATCTCGTTCGTCGTCACCGACGTCATGGGCGAGGCGCACCACGTGTTCCCGCTGTACCTGGGCAGCGCCGTCATCGTCGAGCTGCTGGCGTTCTCGCGGCTGCGCCGGTCGCCGCTGTGGTTCGGGGCTGTCGCCGGGCTGCTGATCGGAACGGTCGGCCTGGTGGTCGAGAAGCTCTGGAACGACCAGGTCTTCCAGTTCCCATGGACGCGCGACATGTGGGTCGAGGGCCTGGCCATGTCGGTCCCCGTCGCCATCGCGTCCGGGCTGTGCGGGTCGCTGTTCGCCCTCGGGCTGACGGGGCGCCTGCCGGCCAAGAGCGTGGGACGCGTCATCGTCGTGGCGTCGGTCGTCGTGCTGTCGGCGGCCGTGGCCAACGGCCTGCACGCCACGGTGCCCAAGGACGCCTCGGCGACGTTCGCCCTGACGCAGGTCGGCACGGCCGCCGATCCCGAGGTCACCGCCAAGGTCACGATCGACGACCGCGTGATCGACGGCGATCCGACCTGGGTGCAGATCACGGCCTGGCAGGGCGGCGGCGAGGGTGTCGTGACCGATCGCCTGCGACGCACGGGCGACGACACGGCTGGTGCATATCAGTACGAATCGACCCGCCCGGTCCCGGTCGGCGGCAACTGGAAGACGCTGCTGCGCGTGCAGGACGGACGCACGCTCGCTGCGGTGCCGATCTACCTGCCGGCCGACGGCCCGCTCGGCGCCGAGGAGCTGCCCGCCGACGCGTCGTTCACCCGTGACTTCGTGCCCGAGATCGACATCCTGCAGCGCGAGCGCACCGACGACCACCCGGCCTGGATCTGGACGGCCGCCAACATGGTGGTGCTGCTGTGCAGCCTCGCGATCATCCTCGGCATCTGCATGTCGGTGTCGCGGGTGGCCCGCAAGATCGAGGAGCACGAGGCGGCGGAGCAGACAGGCCGTACCCCTACGCTGACGTCATGACGCCTGCCGGGACGCCGCCCATCCACGACGTGCTGCTGGCCCACCACGTCGCGCTGCTGGCCATCCCGGCGATCGTGCCGGCCGTGATCGTGGTGGCGGTGGTCCTCTACATCGCCCGCAAGGACCGACGAGAAGAACGTGAGGAGCGCGAGATCATCGAGCGCGCCTTCGACCAGGAGAACGAATGAAGATCGTGACCGCCGTGCTCGCCGCCGTCCTGCTCCTGGCCGGTTGCAGCGGGTCGTCCGACGACGATCCGGCCCCCAAGCCGACGAAGCCGGCGGGCGCCTCTCAGTCGTTCGATCGCGACACGCTCGAGCGGCAGGCCAAGGAGCAGGCGGCGCAGAAGGAGGCCGCCGACGAGCAGCTCAGCGACGCCGTCGGCGAGAAGGCGCGGGGCACGCTCGTCGAGATCACGATCAAGGACGGCAAGGTCACGCCCCGGGGCGAGCGCGTCGACGTGAAGAAGGGCCAGAAGATCACGCTGCTCGTCACGTCCGACGCCGCCGAGGAGATCCACGTGCACTCCGACCCGGAGCACACCTACGAGGTGACGGCCGGTGGGTCGATCGAGAAGTCCTTCACGATCGACACCCCAGGGCAGGTCGCTGTCGAGGCGCACCACCTGGACGCGACGATCGTGCAGCTCGTCGTCCGGTGACGCTGGGGGCGCTGGCGTCGACGCCGACCCTGGCGGCGCACGGCGTCGGAGGCTCGACCGATCTGCCGATCCCGTTCCTCTACGCGATGGTCGGCGCCTCGTGGGCGTTGACCATCTCGTTCGCCGTGCTGGCGCTGGCCTGGCGGACGCCTCGGTTGCAGGGCTCGTCGTCGCGCGAGGCCGCCCGCCGTCGGCCGTGGCTCGGGGTCGTCGGGGTGGCGCTGACCGCGTGGGTGCTGCTTGCGCTCTATGCCGGTCCCGACGACCCCTCCAACGGAGGACTGCAGGCGGTCTACATCTTCGTGTGGGTCGGCCTCGTGCCCCTCGCGCTCGTGGCGGGTCACGTCTGGCGTGACCTGTCGCCGTGGCGCACGCTGACGGGGCGCGGACGCTGGGCCTATCCCGAGCGGCTCGGTTACTGGCCCGCCGTCACCGGGCTGTTCGCGTTCGTCTGGCTCGAGCTGGCCTCGCCCGATCCCGGCTCGGTCGACGCGATGCGCACGTGGATCGCCGTCTACGCCGTCGCCATGCTCGCGGGCGGCGCCGCCTTCGGTCCGCGCTGGTTCGACCGGGCCGACCCCTTCGACGTCTACAGCGCGATCGTCGCCCGGCTCTCGCCCGTCGCCCGCGGCGGCCGCCCCTCGCGCAACCCGCTGCGCGGTCTCACCACGATCCCCGTGGCGCCGGGACTCGTCGCCCTGCTGGCCGTCCTGCTCGGGTCGACGGCCTACGACAGCTTCTCGGCGTCGCCGTTCTGGCAGGGCCGGGCCCTGTCGACGACGCAGCACAGCGCAACCCTGCTGGCCTTCTGCGTCGTCGTGGGGGTGCTGTTCGCCGCCGCGGCAGCGGCGACCGGGGGAGTGACCCCCGACGAGCGGCGGCGGCTGCCCGGCCTGCTCGCCCACTCCCTCGTGCCGATCGTCGTCGGCTACGTCTTCGCGCACTACCTGACGTACCTGGTCGAGAAGGGCCAGGGCGCCTCCTACGCGCTGCTCGACCCGCTCGGTCGCGGCTGGACGCCGTTCGGCGACCCGTCGATCTCGTACGTCCTGTCGGAGCACACGTCGACGCTCGCGGCCCTCAAGGTGACGTTCGTCGTCGCCGGGCACGTACTCGCGGTCGTCGCTGCGCACGACAGGGCGCTCGTGCTGCTGCCCAAGGCGCACCGGCTCAGCGGGCAGCTCGCGATGCTGGTGCTGATGGTGGCGTACACATTCACCGGGCTCTACCTGCTGTTCTCCGTCTGACCTCGTCGCTACCGTCGACGCATGGCGACGATCTACAACACCGCGACGAGCCTCGACGGCTTCCTGGCCACCCCCGACCACTCGCTGCAGTGGCTCTTCGACGTGCCGGGCGCAGCGGACGAAGAGGGTGGCATCGGCGACTTCCTGGCTGGTATCGGCGCCATGGCCATGGGGTCGTCGACGTACGAGTGGGTCGTCGAGCACGAGTCGCTGCTCGAGCGTCCCGAGACCTGGGCAGCCTGGTACGGCGACCGGCCCACCTGGGTGTTCACGACCCGCGACCTCCCCGTGGTCGCCGGGGCCGACATCCGGTTCACGCAGGCGCCGGTCGAGCGGGTGCACCCCGAGATGGTCGAGGCTGCCGGCGGCCGCGACGTGTGGCTGATGGGCGGCGGCGACCTGGTGGGCCAGTTCGCCGATCGCGGACTGCTCGACCAGGTGACGGTCACGATCGCGCCGGTGACGCTCGGGGCGGGCGCACCGCTGCTGCCGCGCGACCTGCGGTCCGACCGCTTGGCGCTGCGGTCGGTCGAGCGGCGCGGGGCGTTCGCCGAGCTGACCTACGACGTCGGACCGCTCACCTGATTGCGTTGCGTTGATTAGCACTCGTATAGTGAGAGTGCCAGACACACAGGTCTGGAAGCACCGGTCAGATCGATGAGGGTGTGGGCCGCGGCGAGAAGGGTTCGCCACACGCCGCACCCGTCCGTCGCGGGCATCGCCTGACCACCCCCACGTCGACAACCAAGTCGGAGAAACGTACACATGGCAAAAACCATTGCTTTCAACGAGGAAGCCCGTCGCGGCCTCGAGCGCGGTATGAACCAGCTCGCAGACGCCGTCAAGGTGACCCTCGGTCCCAAGGGACGCAACGTCGTCCTGGAGAAGAAGTGGGGAGCCCCCACGATCACCAACGACGGTGTGAGCATCGCCAAGGAGATCGAGCTGGAGGACCCGTTCGAGAAGATCGGCGCCGAGCTGGTCAAGGAAGTTGCCAAGAAGACTGACGACGTCGCTGGCGACGGCACGACCACGGCAACCGTTCTCGCCCAGGCACTCGTACGCGAAGGTCTGCGCAACGTCGCAGCCGGTGCGAACCCGATGGCACTCAAGCGTGGCATCGAGACAGCCGTCTCCGGTATCAGCGAGCAGCTGTCCACCATGGCCAAGGATGTCGAAACCAAGGAGCAGATC
>JBEVGQ010000031.1:0-2809 GCA_040511655.1 Aeromicrobium sp.
GGTCGGGGTGCTCGTAGAGCGCGGTGCCGTCGAAGCGGGCCAGCGCCCACTCGTCCTTCGGGAAGTGCGCAGGCACCCAGTCGACGATGACGCCGATGCCTCGCTGGTGCAGCTGGTCGACGAACCAGCGGAAATCGTCGGGCGAGCCGAAGCGCGAGGTGGGCGCGTAGTACGACGTGACCTGGTAGCCCCACGAGCCGCCGAACGGGTGCTCGGCGACGGGCATCAGCTCGACGTGCGTGAAGCCCGTCTCGGTGAGGTAGTCGCCCAGCTCGTCGGCGAGCTCGCGGTAGTCCAGGCCCGGACGCCACGAGCCGAGGTGCACCTCGTAGATGCTCATGGGCGACGTCAGGGGCGACGCGGACGCGCGGTCGGCGATCCATGCGTCATCGGCCCAGCGGTGCGTCGAGGCGGTCACGACCGAGGCCGTCGCGGGCGGCACCTCGGTGCCGAAGGCCATGGGGTCGGCCTTCTCGCGCCAGGCCCCGTCGGGGCCCTGCACGCGGAACTTGTAGGCCGTGCCGGCCGCCACGCCGGGGACGAACAGGTCCCACACGCCCGAGCCGATGGGACGCATGGCGTGCTGGTCGCCGCCCCAGAAGTTGAAGTCGCCGATGACCTGCACGGCGCGCGCGTTGGGCGCCCACACCGCGAACGCCGTGCCCGCGACCGAGCCGCCGCCGGTGTCCTCGAGCGTCCGCACGTGAGCGCCGAGGACGTCCCAGAGACGCTCGTGACGTCCCTCGGCGATGAGGTGCAGGTCGAGCTCGCCGATGCTGGCCGGCCAGTCATGAGCAGTGGTCATGAGGTTCCTTCGGTCATGATGCGCTCGATCGATGCCAGGGGCACCGGGAGCCAGTCGGGACGGTTGGCGTGCTCGTACGAGACCTCGTACACGGCCTTGTCGAGCTCGAGGGCGCGCAGCAGCACGGCCGCGTCGCGCGGGTCGGAGCCCGCGACCTCGGCGTAGCCGTCGCAGAACGCCTCGCGGTTGCGGTGCGCCCAGCGCATGGCGACATCGGCGAGCACGGGATCGTCGGGGCCGCCGACCAGCAGCTGCTGGGCCGCGTAGTCGAACGAGCGCAGCATGCCGGCGACGTCACGCAGCGCCGACCGCAGCCTCGACCGCTCGGCCACCGATGCGGCGGGCTCGCCCTCGAAGTCGAGGATCAGCCATCCGCCGAGCGTGCGCAGCACCTGACCGAGGTGCAGGTCGCCGTGGATGAACTGCATCTCGACGGGCACGGGGTGGTGGCGCATGGCGTCGAACGCCTCGCGCAGGCCGGGTACGTGCGGTGCCAGCTCGGGCACCTCGGCGGCCACGCGGTCGAGCCGCTCGAGCATGACCGCGACGGTGCGCTCGAGCTCGGCGGCGTCGGCGTCCTCGGTGCCGAGCGCCGTGCGCAGGTCGGCGTGGACGTCGGCGACGGCCGCACCCAGCCGCGACGCCTCGCCGGCGAAGTCGCCCCCGAGGTCTTCGGGAGCGATCGACGGATCGGCCATGAGGTCGCGCACGCTGGTCGTGGCCATGACCCAGCCGTCGACGGCATCGGGCATGAACCGCTGCAGCATGCCGATCGTGGTGGGCACGTCGTGCAGCGTGCCGCTGATCGAGCCGAGCGGCTCGGCGATGTGCTTCGAACCCACCTCGCGCAAGGCGCGGTGCAGGCGCATGTCCTTGTTGACGCCCGGGACGACCTTGCGGAACAGCTTGAGGATGTACTGCGAGCCGTACACCAGCGAGGTGTTGCTCTGCTCGGTCGTGATGGGGTGGGCGCGCAGACCACGGGTCAGCTCGGCACCCGGCTCGGACTCGAACTGCAACCCGTCGACCAGCGAGCCGTCGGCCATCAGATCGAGCAGCACCGCGGTGAGGTCGGCGTCGCCGGACGCCTCGTAGAACGTCGCACCGTCGACCTCGACGATCGTGGCCGAGCTCGCGACGTCAGGCACCTCGGACTGCCGGCTGCCCACGAGCAGCTGGTACGGATCGGAGCGGTCGTCCTGCTCGACCTCGACGACCAGGTGCAGCAGCAGCGGGTCGCCGTCGAGGATCGTCGACCAGCTGAGCGGCCGGACGCCGGTGACCTCGCGGTCCTTGCCGGCGAACCACCGCTGGGACGGCAGCCACTGCGGCAGGGCCGCGGCGATCGCCTCGACCGTGGCCTCGTGGGGTGCCGGTCCCGTCGGTGCATCCAGGGGTCCGCTCATACGTTGCTCCTTCGCTCGCCCTCGTCGCCGCGCTCGGACAGCTGGAACCAGTAGAAACCGTGCCCCGGGAGGGTCAGCAGGTACGGCAGCTCGCCGATGCGCGGGAACCTCACGTTGCCGGTCAGCTCGGCCGGCGTGAAGCCCTCGTACGCGCTCAGCTCGAGCTCGACCGGCTGGGGGAACCTCGACAGGTTGTTGACGCACAGCACGACGTCCATCTCGCCGTCAGGGCGCAGCCACGTCCGCAGGTAGGCCAGCACGCTGGGGTTGGAGCCGCCGAGGTCGATGAACTCGCCCTCGGCGAAGGCTGCGTGCTGCTTGCGGATCGCGATCATGCGGCGCGTCCAGTTGAGCAGCGACGCGGCGTTGTCCTGCTGCGCCTCGACGTTGATCGCCTCGTAGCCGTAGGTCGGGTCCATGATCGGCGGCAGGTACACGCGGCCCGGGTCGGAGCGCGAGAAACCGGCGTTGCGGTCGGGCGACCACTGCATCGGCGTGCGGACGGCATCGCGGTCGCCGAGCCAGATGTTGTCGCCCATGCCGATCTCGTCGCCGTAGTAGAGCACCGGCGAGCCCGGCAGGCTCAGCAGCATCGCGG
>JBEVGQ010000032.1:0-7405 GCA_040511655.1 Aeromicrobium sp.
CGCGTGGCGCTGGGCTACCAGTGCACCGAGAGCGGCATGACGATCGCCGTCGCCGCCGACCACCGTCTCGAGACGGCCAACAACTACACCAAGCGCATCCAGACCGACGACGACCTGGCCAAGATGACGTACCGCATCGACGCCGAGCCGGGCCAGCCGATCGTGCTGACGAAGCTCGTCAGCTATCACACGTCGCGGGGCGTTCCGTCGCGCGAGCTGCTCGACCGCTGCCGCCGCACCCTCGACCGGGCGCACGACGAGGGCATCGACCAGCAGTTCGACGACCAGCGCGCCTGGCTCGACGGCTTCTGGGAGCGCTCGGACGTCGAGATCACCGGCCAGCCCGAGGTGCAGCAGGCCACCCGCTGGAACCTCTTCCAGATCGCCCAGGCCTCGGCCCGCGCCGAGGGCACCGGCATCCCGGCCAAGGGCGTCACCGGATCGGGCTACGGCGGCCACTACTTCTGGGACACCGAGATCTACGTCCTGCCGTTCCTGACCTACACGACCCCCCGCGCGGCCCGCAACGCCCTGCGGTTCCGCTACACGCTGCTCGACGCGGCCCGCTCGCGCGCCAAGCAGCTCGCCCAGCACGGGGCGCTGTTCCCGTGGCGGACGATCAACGGCGAGGAGGCCTCGGCCTACTACGCCGCCGGCACCGCGCAGTACCACATCGACGCCGACATCTCCTACGCGTTGAGCCAGTACCTCGCCGCCACCGGCGACATCGACTTCCTCACTCGCGAGGCCATCGACATCCTGGTCGAGACCGCTCGCATGTGGGTCGACCTCGGCTTCTGGCGCAACGAGGACGACGGCACGTTCCACATCCACGGCGTGACCGGCCCCGACGAGTACACCACCGTCGTCAACGACAACCTGTTCACCAACGTGATGGCGCGCTTCAACCTGAGCCGTGCGGCCGCAGCAGTCCGCGAGCTCGCCGAGCGCGACGGCATCGAGTACCAGCAGGTCGTCGGACGCCTCGGACTCGAGCTGTCCGAGGTCGACGACTGGGAGCGGGCCGCTCGCGACATGGCGATCCCGTACGACGAGCACCTCGGCGTCCACCCGCAGGACCAGCACTTCCTCGAGCGCGAGGTCTGGGACCTCGAGCACACCCCGCTCGACAAGCGTCCGCTGCTGCTCAACTACCACCCGCTGGTGATCTACCGGTTCCAGGTGCTGAAGCAGGCCGACGTGGTGCTGGCGCTGTTCCTGCAGGGCGCTCACTTCACTCCCGAGGAGAAGCGCGCCGACTTCGAGTACTACGACCCGATCACGACCGGCGACTCGACGCTCTCGGCGGTCGTGCAGTCGATCATCGCCGCCGAGGTCGGCTACCACGACCTCGCACTCCGCTACTTCCTGTCGGCCCTGTTCGTCGACCTGGCCGACCGCCACCACAACACGTCCGACGGTGTTCACGTGGCGTCGACGGGTGGCGTGTGGAGCGCGCTGGTGAGCGGCTTCGGCGGGTTCCGTGACCACGGAGGCGTGTTCACGATCGACCCGCGACTGCCCGAGGCCTGGGAGTCGTTGACGTACCGGCTCACGCTGCTCGGCACGCGCGTGCGCGTCACGGTGCTGCCCGACCGGGTCGACCTCGCGGTCGAGGATGGCGAGCGGGCCTCGCTCGTCGTGCGCGGCCAGAAGGTCACGGTGCGGCCCGGTGAGCCCGTCTCGGTGCCGCTCGACGGCCAGGGCCCGCGCATCGAGGGGGCGCCGGCGCCGGTGCCCGGCCGTCGTCGCGCCGACGGCACGGTCATCGCCGCGATCGTCCCCGGCACCTAGGGCGCGCGGCTTCGCCGCTCCCGCTGCTCGTACCTCGCAGCGGCCTGACTTCGTCAGGGCGCCAGCCTCGCTGCGCTCGGCCTGTGGCCGCCTAGACGGACACGGGCCGAGCGTCTACCGGTGGGTCAGCGGGCGCGGCGCTGCAGACGTTCGAGGTCGAGGATGACGACGCTGCGCGGCTCGAGACGCAGCCACCCGCGGCTGGCGAAGTCGGCCAGCGCCTTGTTGACGGTCTCGCGCGAGGCACCGACGAGCTGGGCGAGCTCTTCCTGCGTCAGGTCGTGATTGACGTGGATGCCGTCGTCGGCGCGGCGGCCGAAGCGCGACGCGAGGTCGAGCAGCGCCTTGGCGACGCGGCCGGGGACGTCGCTGAACACCAGGTCGCCGACGACCTCGTTGGTGCGACGCAGGCGACCGGCGAGCTGGTTGAGCAGCGCGTGCGCGACGTCGGGGTGGGCGTTGAGGACGGGGCTGAGGGCCTCGTGGCCCAGGCTCTTGAGCTCGACGTCGGTGACGGCCGTGGCGGTCGCCGACCGCGGGCCGGGATCGAAGAACGACAGCTCGCCGAACATCTGGCCGGGGCCGAGGATCGCCAGCAGGTTCTCGCGGCCGTCGGGCGAGGTGCGGCCGAGCTTGACCTTGCCCTCGGTGACGACGTACAGCTGGTTGCCGTCGTCTCCCTCGTTGAACAGGATCTCGCCACGGCGCAGGCTCGACGAGGACATCGAGGACTCGAGCGCGCTGGCCACCTCGTCGTCGAGGCCGGAGAACAGCGGTGCCTGGCGGAGAACGTCGTCGGTCACGGTCTTCCCTAACGGTCGTGTATCAGGAGTCACAGTACGTGCACCCTTGCGCAGTTTCCCACATGGAGGTGGTCAGCGGCACGATACGCGCCGAGCCACGTACGCTGGAGCCTGTGCCGACGACCGCCGACCGACCGGAAACGGCCCTGGTCCGTCGCGCGCGCACGATCCACCGGGTGCTCGCCGAGACCTATCCCGACGCCGGCTGCGAGCTCGACTTCACGACGCCGTTCGAGCTGCTCGTCGCGACGGTGCTGTCGGCGCAGACCACCGACCGTCGCGTCAACGCCGTCACCCCCGGCCTCTTCGCGACGTGGCCCGACGCGTTCGCGATGGCGTCCGCCCCACGCGCCGAGCTCGAGCTCGTGCTGCGTCCGACGGGCTTCTTCCGGGCCAAGACCGACAGCTTGCTGGGACTGTCGGCCGCGCTTGTCCAGCGGTACGACGGCCAGGTCCCGGGCCGGCTCGACGATCTCGTGACGCTGCCGGGCGTCGGGCGCAAGACCGCCAACGTCGTGCTGGGCAATGCCTTCGACGTCCCGGGCCTGACCGTCGACACCCACTTCGCGCGACTCGTCAGACGCTTCGAGTGGGTGCCGCCCGAGATCGCCAAGGACCCCGTCAAGACTGAGCACGCGATCGCCGCGATCTTCCCCCGCAAGGACTGGACGATGCTGAGCCACCGCCTGATCTGGCACGGTCGGCGGCGCTGCCATGCCAAGAAGCCGGCCTGCGGGGCGTGCCCCGTCGCGCGCTGGTGCCCGTCGTACGGCACCGGGCCGACCGATCCGGCCGAGGCCGAGGCGCTCGTCACGACCCAGGGGCCGGCATGAGCGCGGCGGCCGGCGCGCAGGTGAGAATGGTCGCGACCGCACGACACCTGACCGAACCACACCCGGGAGTGACCCCATGACGGCCGACGCCCTGCCGGAGTGGCTCCGTCCCCTCGCCGAGCTCGCCGGCTCGGTCGAGGCGTTCCAGCTGTCGCCGCGCTTCCCCGACGTCCCGCCCGACGCCCGTGCTGCCGCCGTGCTGCTGCTGTTCGCCGACGGTCCGGACGGGGGCGAGCTGCTGCTCACCGAGCGCGCCACGACCATGCGCAACCATGCGGGCCAGATCGCCTTCCCGGGCGGCAAGTCCGATCCCGAGGACGCCGACGCCGTCGCCACGGCGCTGCGCGAGGCCGAGGAGGAGGTGGGCCTCGACCCGTCCACGGTCAAGGTCTTCGGCACCCTGCCGACGCTCTGGCTGCCGCCGAGCAACTTCGCGGTCACTCCCGTGCTGGGCTACTGGCGCACGCCGACGCCGCTGCGTCCGGTCAGCGACCAAGAGGTCGTCACGGTGCTGCACCAGCCCATCGGGGATCTGCTCGACCCGAGCAAGCGCTTCAGCGTCGCGCACCCGTCCGGCTGGCGCGGCCCGGCCTTCGAGGTCGGCACGCCGATGCCGCTCTGGGGGTTCACCGCGGGCATCATCTCCCGGCTGTTCGAGGTGCTCGGCTGGGACCAGCCGTGGGACGACTCGGTGACACGCCCCCTGCCCGAGCTGCCCACATGAGCTCCCTCGACCTGATCATCGTGGCGGTGCTGATCGCCTACGCGGTCTCGGGCTACTTCCAAGGATTCGTGGTCAACCTCGTCGCCACCGCGGGCCTGCTGGCTGGCGGTCTCCTGGCGCTGGCGGTCGTGCCGAAGCTGCTGACGCGCGACCTCCCGACGCTGTCGAGCTCGCTGCTGGCACTCGGCCTGGTCGTCGGTGCAGGTGCCGTCGGGCAGGCTCTCGGGACGCTCGTCGGCTCGTCGCTGCGTCGCCGGCTGACGTGGCAGCCGCTGCGCTCGCTCGACGCCGTCGGTGGCAGCCTGCTGAGCATCGTGGCGGTGCTGTGCGCGGCGTGGGCGCTGGGATACTCGGTCAGCGGCACGACGATCCCGTACCTGTCCACGGCGTCGCGCGACTCGACGATCCTCGACAAGGTCGACGGCATCATGCCGGCTCGCGCCACCTCGGTGCTGCGGTCGTTCAACGAGGTCCTCGACTCCAACCTGTTCCCCCGGTACATCGACCCGTTCGAGTCCGAGGACATCGCCCAGGTGCAGGCTCCCGACGAGGCGACGCTGCGCAGTGCCGGCGTGCGGCGCGCCAGGGACAGCGTCGTCAAGATCCTCGGCCAGGCGACGTGCAACCGGGGCATCGAGGGTTCGGGCTTCGCCTACGCCGACGGTCGCATCATGACCAATGCGCACGTCGTCGCGGGCGTCAGGACGCCGTCGATCGTCATCGGCGACCGGCAGGTGCCTACCCGGGTCGTGCTGTTCGACAAAGAGCTCGACATCGCGGTGCTCGCCGTCGACGGGCTCGACCTCGAGCCGCTCGACTTCGACGGCACGGGCGAGGCCGGGCAGGCCGCAGCGGTGCTGGGCTACCCCGAGAACGGGCCGTTCGACGCCCGCGCCGCGCGCATCCGCAGCCAGATGCGGTTGCGCAGCCCCGACATCTACGACCGCGGGCAGGTCGTGCGGCAGACCTTCTCGGTGCGCGGTCTGGTGCGCTCCGGCAACTCCGGGGGGCCGCTGGTGTCGGAGAAGGGCGACGTGCTCGGCGTCATCTTCGCGGCCTCGGTGTCGGACAAGTCCACCGGCTACGCACTGACCTCCGACCAGGTCGCGGCCGACGCCCGCAAGGGCGCGTCGGCGTCGACAGCGGTCTCGACGGGGGAGTGCGCGTGAGGACCATGACCTCGCTGGTGGCGGGCATCGTCACGACCGTCGTCGCGATCGTCTCGGTGCCCCTGTTCTGGGTGTCGACGAACGTCGTCGACGAGGACGGCTACGTGACGTTCAGCAGCTCCCTGGCCACCGACCGCGAGCTGCAGGCGGCCGTCGCGGCCTACGTCGCCGACGACTACGTGCGGCGTGGTCTGCTGCCGGCGCCGCTGCAGGAGACCGCGACGTCGGTGCTCACCAGCGTCACCCAGGGGACGGTCGACCAGCCCGGCTTCGTCCGCGCGTGGGAGGAGACCCAGCGCAGCCTGCACGCGTCGGCCTTCGGCGACGACACCGGTGCGTTGACGGTGAGCCTGCAGCCACTCATCCGGTTCATCGCCGCCCGAGTCGGCTCGCGCCTGCCGGTGTCGCTCGACGTCACGACGGACCTCCGGGCACCCGTCGGCACCGCGGGCGACCGCTCCAGGCTGCATCAGGTCGAGCGGTCGCAGACCTTTGCTCTGCTCGGCCTGATGATCGTCCTGGGCTCGGCGGCCGTCTGCCTGATGTCAGCCCGGCGCCGCTCGGTGGCCGTGGCAGGCCTCGGGCTCGGGGCGCTCGTGACGGCGGGCGTGCTGCGGGTCGCGACGGAGATCGTCATGCCGCAGCTGATCGACCGGGCCGAGACGCTGTCGCCGTTCGCACGGGCTGTGCAGCGGCTGCTGCTCGACCGCGCCGCGGCATCGCTGGCGTCCTGGCTGGCGTGGATCGCCCTGGTCGGCGCCGCGGCCCTGCTGGTGGGGCTGCTGGGCCGTGGCGCAGCAGCGCTGAGGAGCCGTTAGCCGCTAGCGACGATGGGCTGGGGGCACGGTCACGGTCGGCGTGGCCGTCTCACCCTTGAGGGCCGAGGGGATCTCCTTGGCCGCGGCGATCGTCTTCTCGGGGGCGCTGATCTTCTTGAGCAGCCTGATGCCGAGCAGGATCAGCACCACCATGAGCAACAGGTAGACGCCCGCGACGATCAAGAACGCCCACGCCGGATCGAGACCTGCCATCACGATGAAGTACGCGGCCGAGATCGACAGCATGACGATGATGAGCAGCCCGAAGAAGGCCGAGACCAGGAACATCGCGGCACCGATGCCCCCGGCCTTGACGCTGACCCGCAGCTCGCTCTTGGCCAGGGTGATGACCTTCTGGACCAGCAGCGTGATGTCGCGGAGCGCGTCGCCGATCAACCGGCCGATCGTCGGTTCGTCCTGGGTGCTCATACCTGCGAGCCTACAAGCGATCGGGCCGAGCGCGCAGGTCAGCGTCGCTCGCCCGACCGCCCCGGCTCAGTCGTCGTCCTTCGCGGTCTTCATGCCGCTCGTGATGAGGTCCATCACGCCGGAGTCGGCCAGGGTCGTGGTGTTGCCGACCTCGCGGTTCTCGGCGACGTCGCGCAGCAGCCGGCGCATGATCTTGCCCGAGCGGGTCTTGGGCAGCTCGGGGACGACCATGATGGTGCGTGGCTTGGCGATCGGGCCGATCTCCTTGCCGACGTGGGCGCGCAGCTCTTGGATGACCTCGGTGCCGCCGTCGCCGTGCCCCCCGGATGCAGCACTGTCCCTGAGGATGACGAACGCGACGACGGCCTGGCCGGTGGTCTCGTCGTTGGCACCCACGACCGCGGCCTCGGCGACCTTGGGGTGCGACACGAGCGCCGACTCGATCTCAGTGGTCGAGAGGCGGTGGCCGGAGACGTTCATGACGTCGTCGACCCGGCCGAGCAGCCAGATGGCTCCGTCCTCGTCCTTGCGGGCACCATCGCCGGCGAAGTAGTACTGGGGCCAGCGCGCCCAGTACGTGTCCTTGTAGCGCTGGTCGTCGCCCCAGATGGTGCGCAGCATCGACGGCCACGGCTCGGTGATGACGAGGTAGCCGCCCTCGCCGTTGTCGACGGGGTTGCCGGCGTCGTCGACGACCTCGGCGGCGATGCCGGGGATCGCGGTCATGGCCGAGCCGGGCTTGCCGGACGTGACGCCGGGCAGGGGGCTGATCATGTGCGCGCCGGTCTCGGTCTGCCACCACGTGTCGACGATCGGGGTGCGGCCGCCGCCGATG
>JBEVGQ010000033.1:0-2611 GCA_040511655.1 Aeromicrobium sp.
ACGGCCATGACGAGGCCGCCGCGCTCACGGCGACGCTCGGCGAGCGTCCGTTCCTGACCGTCGGACGTCAGTCGCTCGACCGGTTCGTGAGCCCCCTCGAGCATCACCGTGCTGTTGCGCGGGTCGTCGACCCGCCCGGCTTAGCGCTGCCTGAGCCGTGGACGCTGCTGCTGAGCCGGGGTCCGTACGACCTCGACGGCGAGCGCTCGCTCATGGCGACGCTCGACGTGCTCGTGACCAAGGACTCCGGCGGCGCGCACACGTGGCCCAAGATGCGGGTAGCCGACGAGATGGGCATCCCGGTGGTGGTGGTGCGCCGGGCCGCGCCGGCCGTCGGCGTCGAGATCGTCACCGCCGCCGAGGCGGCCGCCGCCTGGGTCACGTCCCGCCGGTGACCCGGATCGTCGTGGCGGTGAGGTAGGCGGCGTCCGGCTCGAACAGCCACGCCACCACGCCGCTGATGTCGGCGGGCAGGCCGGCGCGTCCGAGCGGAACCCGCTCGGCGACCCGGTCGGGCCGGCCCGCGTCGCCCGCGTCGGCATGGATGCCGGTGCGGATCGTGCCGGGCGCGACGCCGACCACCCTGATGCCCTGAGCGGCCACCTCGCGGCCGAGCCCGAGGGTCAGGGCGTCGACACCGGCCTTGGCCGCCGCGTAGTGCACGTACTCGCCCGGCGAGCCGGTCGTCGCAGCGCCTGACGAGATGTTGACGATCGTGCCACCGGGTGCCATCTGCTGGACGGCGCGCTGTGCACACAGGATCGCGGCGGTCAGGTTGAGGTCGACGACGTCGCGGACGATCTCGGGATCGGTCTCCGCGAGCGGACCGACGTGCCGTGTCGCTCCGGCATTGTTGACCAGGCCGGTGAGCGGGCCCAGCCGGGCCGCGGTGTCGAAGAGGACGTCGCGACCCGGGGCCGTCGTGATGTCTGCCGCCACGACGGTCAGCCCGTCGAGCTCGTCCTCGAGGGCGCGTGCCGATGCGCGGTCGCGCACGTACGACGCGACGACCCGGTGCCCCTTCGCGACCAGCGCCCGGCTGACGGCCTCGCCGATCCCGCGGGTGCCGCCGGTGACGATGGTGATCATGGGTTCCTCCTGGGGGCCAGTCGGGCGGCGACCACGGCGCTGACCGCGAGCGCGCCCGCTCCGACGGCGTCGGCCAGACGCACCGAGCGGCCGATGTCGTCCACGACCGGGGCCCGGCCGTGGCCCAGCGTCGGACGGTGCTCGACGCGCGCGCCGTAGACGTTGGTGCCGCCGAGCCGCACGCCGAGGGCCCCGGCGAACGCCGCCTCGACGGGGCCTGCGTTGGGGCTCGGATGGCGTCGCGCATCGCGCGTCCAGGCCTCGAAGGCGTCGCTGCGACGCCCGTCGACGAGCGGGGCGAGCATCGCGGCCAACAGGGCAGACAGGCGGGCCGGCACGAGGTTGAGGACGTCGTCGAGGCGCGCGGACGCCCAGCCGAACCGCTCGTAGCGCGGGCTGCGGTGACCCACCATGGCGTCGAGGGTGTTGGCGGCGCGGTAGGCGACGAGCCCGCCGATGCCGCCGACCGCCCCGGCGAGCAGCGGGGCGACGACGGCGTCGGAGGTGTTCTCGGCGACCGACTCGACGGTCGCGCGCGAGATCTCGGCGGCGTCGAGCTGGGACGGATCGCGTCCGACCAGGTGGGTCAGCTGCTGGCGCGCGGCCGGTAGGTCGTCGCGCACGAGGTGCGACTCGACGCGGACCGCCTCGCGGCCGAGCGAGCGTCCGCCGACCACGGCCCAGGTGGTGGCGGCCGTCAGCAGAGCCTGGGCCACCGGACGCCGTCGGGTCGCCCGGTCGGCGAGCAGGCCGAGGGCTCCGGTGCCACCGACGAGCACCGCGGCGTAGCGAACGCCGGCGCCGCGGTCGTCGGCCCACGTGCTGCGTTCGACGGCACCCGCCACGCGTCCGAAGCCGGCGACCGGGTGCAGACGTGCCGGGTCGCCGAGCAGCCGGTCGGCGGCGAATCCGACGACGAGACCGATCGCACGCGCTCGCATACGGGACTCCTTCGGGGCTAGGCTCTCGTCGACACTAGCGAGGTGCCATGAAGGTTCTGGTCACGGGCGGCGTGCGCTCGGGCAAGTCGTTCCACGCCGAGTCCCTGCTCGTCGCCGAGCCCCACGTCACGTACGTGGCGCCGGGGCCGCAGGCGGACGTCGACGCCGATCCGGAGTGGGCCGCGCGGGTCGCCGTGCACCGGGCCCGAAGGCCCGACCACTGGGGCACGATCGAGACCCACGACCTCGCTGGAGCCCTCCGGGCCTCCGACGGTGCCGTGCTGATCGACTGCCTCGGCACGTGGCTGACCTCCGTCATCGACGAGCTCGACGGCTGGGACCAGCTGCGCGACGACTGGGAGCCGGTGCTGCTCGACCGGCTGGCCGACACGGCGGCCGCGATCGGCGAGCACGACGGGACGGTCGTCGCGGTCACCAACGAGGTCGGCATGAGCGTCGTGCCCGAGCACCGGTCGGGCCGGGTGTTCCGCGACCTGCTCGGCGTCGTCAACCAGCGCATCGCCCAGGAGTGCGACGACGTCCTGCTCGTCGTCGCCGGTCGGGTGCTTCGCCTCTGACCC
>JBEVGQ010000034.1:0-5501 GCA_040511655.1 Aeromicrobium sp.
CTGGGCGACCAGGTCGACGTCACGGTGCTGATGCCGCCCAACTCCGATCCGCACTCGTCCGAGATCTCGGCCAAGCAGGCCGCCATGATGGGCGATGCCGACCTGATCGTCTCCAACGGTCTCGGTCTCGAGGAGGGACTCCAGCAGCACCTCGACCGGGCGGAGGACGCCGGTGTCCCGATGCTCGTCGCGGGTGACGAGGTCACGGTCGTCCCCTACGCGGCGGGCGACGCCGAGGGCGCACCCGATCCGCACTTCTGGACCGATCCGGCCACGATGGTCGACGTCGTCGACGCCCTCGAGGAGAAGGCCGCCGGCATCGACGGCATCGACGGCGGCCGCCTGGAGCGTGACGCGACGGACTACCGCGCCGAGCTCACGCAACTCGATGCCGACATGACCACGGCGTTCGCAGCGATACCGCCCGAGCGCCGCGCCCTGGTGACCAACCACCACGTCTTCGGCTACCTGGCCGATCGCTACGACTTCCGGGTCGTGGGCGCCGTCATCCCCGGGGGCACGACCCTCGCGGCCCCGAGCGCCGCCGACCTGCGCGACCTCAGCGAGGCCGTCTCGACGGCCGGTGTGTCGACGATCTTCGCGGAGTCGTCGCAGCCCGACCGGCTCGTCCAGGTGCTGGCCGACGAGGCACGCATCGACGTCGACGTCGTCGAGCTCTTCACCGAGTCGCTGACCGAGAAGGGCGGCGGTGCTGCGACGTACCTGCAGATGATGCGCGCCAACACCGACCGCATCGTCGCCGGCCTCACCCGCTGAACCACGCACAGCCACACCACTTCCACCCATCAAGAAAGAGGTCACACATGTTCCGCCACACCACCCGACGCGGAGGGCTCACCGCCGCTTCCGCCCTCGCCGGGCTCGCCCTCGTCCTGACCGGCTGCTCTTCGGGATCGGACGTCCAGGGCGACGAGCAGACCGAGAAGTCGGCGAAGAAGGAGGCCAAGGCCTTGGCGAAGGGACGGATCGCCGTCTCGACGCCCGGAGGCATCTCGGTGCTCGACCCCACGACGCTCGACGTCGTCGACCAGTTCACGACCGAGGAGTTCACCCGCCTCAACGCCGCCGGCGACGGGCAGCACGTCTTCGTCACGACCTCGAAGGGCTTCCAGCTGCTCGACACCGCGACCCCGGCGTTGACGGATGCCGTCGTCCCTGCGACGGCCGCGGGGCACGTCGTCCGTCACGCCGACAAGACCGTGCTGTTCGACGACGGCACGGGCACGACCTCGATCTTCGAGACGTCCGACCTGGCCGAGCCGACCAGCACCTACACCGCGCCGGCCGCCCACCACGGCGTGTCGATCGTCCTCGGGGACGGGACACTCCTGACGACCGTCGGCGACGAGACCTCGCGGTCGGGTGCCGTCGCGATGAAGAAGGACGGCGACGACTGGACCGAGACCGCGTCCAACGACGCGTGCCCCGGCATCCACGGCGAGGGGACCGCTGCCGACGAGGCCGTCGTCTTCGGCTGCGAGGACGGTGCCCTGCTCTACGAGGACGGCGCGTTCGAGAAGCTCGACGCACCCGACGAGTTCGGCCGCATGGGCAACGCCTTCGTCTCCGAGAGCAGCCCGATCGTCGTCGGCGACTACAAGACCGATCCCGATGCCGAGGGCTACCTGCTGAACGCCGTCGCGCTGATCGACACGGCGAAGAAGACGCTGGAGGTCGTCGACCTGCCGGACGACGTGCAGTACACGTTCCGTGACGTGGCCCGCGGGCCGGACGACCGCGCGTACATCCTGTCGACCGACGGCAAGATCCACGTCCTCGAGCCGACCACCGGCCAGCTCGTCGACGAGATCGAGGTCGTCCGGCCGTGGGAGGGTCCCGTGGAGTGGCAGGACGCCCACCCGGCCATCACGGTGAACGGCGACGTCGCCTACGTCACCGAGCCTGCGACCAGCTCGGTGCACGCCGTCGACCTGACCACGGGCGAGATCACGGCCACGACCGCGCTCGACGCCGTCCCCAACGAGATCGCTATCGCACTGGGCTGACCGTCCACCGCAGGTGCGAGGTGTAGGTCTGCCCCGGCCGGAGCACCGCGGACGGCCACTCCGGATGGTTGGGCGAGTCGGGGAACAGCTGCGGCTCCAGGGCCACGCCGTCGCCCTGGCGCAACAGGCCGCCCGAGGTCGAGCGGTGCCGACCGTCGAGGAAGTTGCCGCTGTAGACCTGCAGCCCCGGCTGGTCGGTCGCCAGGTCGAGACGTGTCGCAGTCGCGGCGCACTCGATCTGCGCGACCGACCGCAGACCGGCGCCCGGCTCGTCGAGCACCAGGTTGTGGTCGATGCCCGACGCCGCCGCGATCTGCGGGTGCGGCGTCCTGACGGCATGGCCGATACGCACGGGCGATCGCAGATCGAACGGGGTGCCGTCGACCGGCGCATGCCCGCCCAGCGGGATGCCGGTGCCGTCGACCGGGGTGAACTCCTGCGCCGCGACGGTCAGCTCATGGTCGTCGACGGTGCCCGAACCCTCGCCGGCCAGGTTGAAGTAGGCGTGGTTGGTCATGTTGACGAGCGTCGGCGCCGTCGTCGTCGCGGTCATGACGACGTCGACCCGGTCCGCGTCGACCGTGAACGTCACCGACGCCCGCACCTCGCCCGGGAAGCCCTGGTCGCCGTCGGGGCTCGTCAGCGCCAGCTCGACCGACGAGTCGTCGTGCCGCGCGATCGTCCAGGCGCGACGGTCGAAGCCGTCCGGGCCACCGTGCAGGTGGTTTCCTCGGTCGTGCGCGCCCACCGTCACGGGCTCGCCGTCGAGCTCGAAGCGTCCCGCCGCGATGCGGTTGGCGTAGCGCCCGATCGTCCCGCCGATGTAGAACGTCGAGTCGAGGTAGTCCTGGGGCGCCGGATGCCCGAGGACGATGTTGCGCCGCACCCCGTCACCGCCCGTCACGAGCAGCCGGTGCACCGTGGCACCCAGGTCGAGCACCTGCAGCTGAATGCCGGGCGCCTCCCCGAGCGTCACGAGGTGCACGTCCTCGCCGCTGCGCAGGCGGCCGATCATCTCGACGGTCATGGGTGCGAGTCTCCCCCATCGCCCGAGCGCCGGGCAGACTGGTCGCGTGCCCCGTGACGACGCCCCGCAGCTGGTGACCGGGCACGCCCCCGACGGCGCACGATCGGCGGCCGTCGACCTGGCCGTCCCGGCGGTCCTGCTCCGCGCCGCGCCCACCACGTGGGACGAGCTCGTGCACGTCTACGTCGCGCGCGGCCCGACCGTCGCGTTCACCCGCCGCGACCTCCGCTCCCCCGGCATCGTGCGAGCCACGACGATCGCGCGAGCGGCCGGGTTCGAGACCGTCGTCCGCTCACCGGGCGGTCGGATGGTCGCCTACGACGCAGGCGCCGTGATCGTCGACCACCTGACGCGCAGCGCCGACCGCCACGGCACGTTCGAGCGCAACGCCGGGCAGCACGCGGCCGTGATCCGGTCGCTGGGCCACATCGACGCACGGGTCGGCGAGGTGCCGGGCGAGTACTGCCCGGGCGAGTTCAGCGTCAACGTCGGCGGACGGGTCAAGGTCGTCGGCTCTGCGCAGCGCATCACCGGCACGGGCGCCCTGTTCAGCACCGTCGTGCAGGTCGTGGTCGGTGACCGGGTGCGTCAGGTGATCGCGGACGTCTCCGACGCCCTGGGCTACGAGCTGCGGACGTCCACGATCGCGGGACTCGCCGACGTCGCTCCGGGCACGACCGCGCAGCAGGTGGCCACCGCGCTCGCGTCCGACTACCGGCGACGACTCGACGCGGTCGACGCCGAGCTCGACCCGGACGTGCTGACGCACGCGGCCGCCGCCGCAGGTGCACCCAGCGGCGACCTGCCGCTCGACGTCGACGCGTGGGCCCGCGCACATCCGCTCGCCTAGGCTCGACGCATGACGACGTGGCCCCTGACCACCGAACGACTGACCTTGCGCCCCTTCGAAGCCGACGACTTCGACGCGGTCTGGTCGTACCGCAGCCGTCCGGACGTCGACCAGTGGTTGGGCGGCACCCGCGATCGCGAAGACGTTCGCAAGCGATTCGCCGAGCCGGACGACGGCATCGCGCAGCTGGTCGTCCTGCACGAGGGCGAGATCGTCGGCGACCTGATGCTGTGGATCAAGGACGCGTGGGCCCAGCGTGACGTCGCCGAGCAGGCGAAGGCGACCGTCGGGGTGCTCGGATGGACGATGCGGCCCGACGTCGGGGGCCGCGGCCTCGCGACGGAGGCCGTGCGCGAGCTGCTGCGCCACGCCTTCGACGACCTCGGGCTGCGCCGTGTGATTGCCGAGTGCTTCGCCGACAACGAGCCGTCATGGCGCCTGATGGAGCGCATCGGCATGCGGCGCGAGGCGCACCACGTGCGCGACTCGCTGCACCGCACGCGAGGCTGGCAGGACGAGTACGTCTACGCCCTGCTCGCCGAGGAGTGGCGCGACCGTCAGGAGGCGCCGAACGTCGACGCGTCGATCACGAAGCGGTAGCGGACGTCCGAGGCGAGCACACGCTCGTACGCCTCGTTGATCGAGTCGGCAGCGATGACCTCGACCTCGGAGCCGATGCCGTGCTCGCCGCAGAAGTCGAGCATCTCCTGCGTCTCGGCGATGCCGCCGATCATCGACCCGGCCACCGACCTGCGCCCCTGGATCAGCGACATCGCGCTGATGCTGATCGGCTTGGGCGGCGCACCGACGTTGACCATCGTGCCGCCGACCGCGAGCAGGCCGAGGTAGTCGTCGAAGTCGACCGAGGCGCTCACGGTGTTGACGATGAGATCGAAACGGGACGCGAGCTGGTCGAACGTGTCGGGGTCGCTCGTCGCGAAGTAGCTGTCGGCGCCGAGCCGCAGGCCGTCCTCCTGCTTCTTGAGCGACTGCGAGAGCACCGTGACCTCGGCACCGAGGGCGTGGGCGATCTTGACCGCCATGTGCCCGAGACCGCCGAGGCCGACGACCGCGACCTGCTTGCCCGGCCCGGCGCCCCAGTGACGCAGCGGCGAGTACGTCGTGATGCCGGCGCACAGCAGCGGCGCGGCGGCCGCGGGGTCGATGCCGTCCGGCACCGAGAGGACGAAGTCGGCGTCGACCACGACGTGGGTCGAGTAGCCGCCCTGCGTCACGGTGCCGTCGCGGTCGGTGGCGCCATAGGTGCCCACCATCCCCTTGACGCAGAACTGCTCGTCGCCGCCCGTGCAGCTGGCGCACTCACCGCACGAGTTGACCATGCAGCCGACGCCCACGAGGTCGCCGACGGCGTGGCGGGTGACGTTCGAGCCGATCTCGGCGACGGTGCCGACGATCTCGTGGCCGGGGGCGAGCGGGTACTGCTGCGGCCCCCAGTCGCCCTGCACGGTGTGGATGTCGGAGTGACAGATGCCGGCGAAGGCGATCTCGATCAGCACGTCGTCGGCGCCGACCTCGCGACGCTCGATCGTGGTGGGGGCGAGGGGCTCGCCGGCGGCGGGGGCGGCATAGGCGTTGA
>JBEVGQ010000035.1:0-3045 GCA_040511655.1 Aeromicrobium sp.
CGATCTCGTGATCGGCACCCTCGGCATCGGCGAGCAGCTGCATCGCAAGGTCGCGGCAGACCTCGGTCACCGCGGCCGTGAACGCGTCGGTGTCGGGACGGGTGCCCGCGGCGCCGGACGCCATCAGCAGCACGGTGTCGTTGGTCGACTGGCACCCGTCGGAGTCGAGCCGGTCGAAGGTCTGAGCCGTCGCCGATCGCAGCGCAGCGTCGAGCGTGGCCGCGTCGAGGTCGGCGTCGGTCGTGATGACGACGAGCATCGTCGCGAGCGCCGGTGCGAGCATGCCCGCACCCTTGGCCATGCCACCCACAGTGAAGCCATCGCCTCGGGCGACGGCCTCCTTGGCGACGGTGTCGGTCGTCATGATCGCGGTGGCCGCGGTGTGACCGCCGTCGGCGCTCTGACCCTCGACGGCCGCACGAACGCCTGACAGCAGGGCCTCGCGGTCGTTGAGCAGGCCGATGAGCCCCGTCGAGGCGACCTGCACGTCGATCGCACCGGCTCCGAGCAGCTCGGCGACCGTCTCGGCCGTCTGGTGCGTCGTGGCGAACCCCTCGGCGCCCGTGTAGCAGTTGGCGCCTCCGGAGTTGATCGCGACGGCCACCGCGGAGCCGGCCTTGATGGCCTCCTGGCTCCACAGCACGGGGTTGGCCTTGCACCGGTTGCTCGTGAACACCGCGGCGGCGGCCTTGGCCGGACCCTGGTTGACGACGACGGCGACATCGGGTGCGCCGGTCGACTTGAGCCCGGCGGCGACGCCGTGGGCGGTGAATCCCTGTGCTGCGGTGACGCTCATACGGGCACCTCCGTCTGGAACGCGCAGTATGGAGGCACCCGCATGATGACTGCCTCATGGTTCACTCGCTGACGCTCGTTCACGGCGCAACTCCTATCGTCGAGAGGCCCGTGGTCTCGGGGAGGCCCAGGGCGAGGTTCATGGACTGGATGGCACCGCCGGCGGTGCCCTTGACGAGGTTGTCGATCGCCGACACGACGACCAGGCGTCGGGCGCGCGCGTCGATCGCGACCTGCAGCTGGGCGGTGTTGGCGCCCAGCGTGGCGGCTGTCGTCGGCCACTGCCCCTCGGGCAACAGGTGGATGAACGGCTCGTCGCCGTAGGCCGCGTGATAGGCCGCCCGGACGGCGGCGACGTCGACGCCCTCGACCAGCCGGGCCGTCGTGGTGGCGAGGATGCCTCGCGCCATCGGCACCAGCGTCGGCGTGAACGAGACCGTGACCTCGCCCGCTCCGGCACGGCGCAGGTTCTGCATGATCTCGGGCACATGCCGGTGCGTCCCGCCGACGCCGTACGGCGAGGCGGCGCCAAGTGCCTCCGACGCGATGAGGTGCGGCTTGGGCGCCTTGCCCGCGCCCGAGTAGCCGTTGGCCAGCACGGCGACGAGGTCGGTCGCCTCGACCAGCCCGGCCGCGACCGCGGGCTGGATGCCCAGCGTCACCGCCGTGACGTTGCAGCCGGGCACCGCGATGCGCTTGACGTCCGCGAGCGCATCGCGCTGACGTCCGTCGCCGACGATCAGCTCGGGCATGCCGTAGGGCCAGGTGCCGGCGTGCTCGCCGCCGTAGAACTCGGTCCAGTCGTCGGCCGACTCGAGGCGGAAGTCGGCGCCCAGGTCGATGACGAGCGTGTCGTCACCGAGCTGTGCCGCGACCGCACCCGACTCGCCGTGCGGCAGGCCGAGGAACACCACGTCGTGACCCGCCAGGGTCTCGGTGGTGGTGGGCTGCAGCACGCGGTCGGCGAGCGGCACGAGGTGCGGGTGGTGGGCGCCCAGGGCGGTGCCCGCGCTCGAGGCAGCGGTGAGGGCGCCGATCTCGACGTCGGGGTGCGACAGCAGCAGCCGCAGCACCTCCCCGCCCGCGTACCCGCTCGCGCCGGCTACGGCGACGGTGATCGTGGTCATCTGTCCACCTTTGCAGAGAGTCGGGACGTGCAGGTCAGTCGGTGCCGAGCTCCATCGCGGCGGCGTCGAGCGCGTGCTCGTCCTCGACCGCGGCCGCGGGATTGGCCTCGATGCGCGTCGCTCCCCCGGCCGGCAGGTCGCCGAAAAGGGTGCCGTTCTCGACGAGCACCTGCCCCTGGTCGAGGGGCTGCGCGGCATACATCTCGAGCTTGGCACGCGAGTCGGCGATGTCGAGGTTGCGCATCGTCAGCTGGCCGATGCGGTCGGTCGGCCCGAACACGGCGTTGTCGGTGCGCTCCATCGACAGCTTGTCGGGGTGGTACGAGAAGTTCTCGCCCTGCGTGTCGAGGATCGAATAGTCCTCGCCGCGCCGCAGGCGGATCGTGACGCTGCCCGTGACGAGCGAGGCGATCCAGCGCTCGATCGACTCGCGCAGCATCATCGCCTGCGGGTCGAGCCAGCGGCCCTCGTACATCAGGCGTCCGAGACGACGTCCGTGCGCGTGGTAGTTGGCGATCGTGTCCTCGTTGTGGACGGCGTTGAGGAGCCGCTCGTAGGCGATGTGGAGCAGCGCCATGGCGGGCGCCTCGTAGATGCCCCGGCTCTTGGCCTCGATGATGCGGTTCTCGATCTGGTCGGACATGCCGAGCCCGTGCCGTCCGCCGATGACGTTGGCCTCGTGCACCAGTGCCACCGGGTCGTCGAACGTCGCGCCGTTGATCGCGACCGGACGTCCCTCGGAGAACGAGATCGTGACGTCCTCGGTGTCGATGTCGACCGCCGGGTCCCAGAACTTGACGCCCATGATCGGCTCGACGGTCTCGAGCGACACGTCGAGGTGCTCGAGGGTCTTGGCCTCGTGCGTCGCGCCCCAGATGTTGGCGTCGGTCGAGTAGGCCTTCTCCTGGCTGTCGCGGTAGGGCAGGTCGTGCTCGACGAGCCACTGGCTCATCTCGGTGCGACCGCCGAGCTCGGCGACGAAGGCGGCGTCGAGCCACGGCTTGTAGATGCGCAGCTCGGGGTTGGCCAGCAGGCCGTAGCGGTAGAACCGCTCGATGTCGTTGCCCTTGAAGGTCGAGCCGTCGCCCCAGATGTTGACGTCGTCCTCCTTCATGGCGCGCAC
>JBEVGQ010000036.1:0-13106 GCA_040511655.1 Aeromicrobium sp.
GCGAGGTAGCCGACCTGCAGGTCGGACGTGTAGAACACCGCGATGATCGTGACGGCCAGCAGGTCGTCGACGACGGCCAGCGTCAGCAGGAACGTCCGCAGCGCCGTCGGCAGGTGCGAGCTGACGACCGCGAGCACGGCCAGCGCGAAGGCGATGTCGGTCGCGGTCGGGATGGCCCAGCCGCGCAGCGCGGACCCTCCCCCGGCGTTGACCGCCACGAAGACGAGCGCCGGGACGATCATGCCGCCCAGCGCCGCGACGACGGGCAACGCCGCCCGGCTGGGGTCGCGCAGGTCGCCGGCGACGAACTCACGCTTCAGCTCGAGGCCGACCACGAAGAAGAAGATGGCGAGCAGTCCGTCGGCCGCCCAGGTGGCGAGCGTCAGGTCGAGGTGCAGGGCCGACGGGCCGATGCGCGTCTCGCTGAGCCGCTGGTACGAGTCGCCGACCGGCGAGTTGGCCCAGACCAGCGCGATGATCGTGGCGACGAGCAGCAGCGCCCCGCCGACGGTCTCCTTGCGCAGGACGACGCCGATGCGTTGTGCCTCGGGCCAGCTTCCGCGCGACAGCAGCGAGCGGGAAGGGCGGGGACTGTTCATGGGGAGCGGCTCCGATGGGGGTCGACGACATCATGCCGACCAGACTTCCCGGCGCACCACGGCCCAGTCTAACGGTTACGACGCCCCCGCCGAGCCGGCGGACAGGCGATGAGGGTTTCGGGTAGCCGGGGGTGCCTCTAACCCTCATCGCCCGTACCGCGCCGGCGGGAGGTGCCCCTACGCTGGCTCGCATGCGTGCGGTGAGGTTCGACCAGTTCCGGCAGGTGCCCCAGGTGGTCGACGTCGCCGATCCGGCGTGCTCCGACGACGGCGTGGTCGTGCGGGTCGCCGCCACCGGCCTGTGCCGCAGCGACTGGCACGGCTGGCGCGGGCACGACTCCGGCATCGCGCTGCCGCACGTGCCCGGGCACGAGCTCGCCGGCACGATCACGCAGGTCGGCCGCGCCGTGACGTCGTGGCACGTCGGCGACCGCGTCACCACGCCGTTCGTGCTCGCGTGCGGGGCGTGCCCCTCGTGCCGGCGCGGCGACCACCAGGTGTGCGACGACCAGCGCCAGCCCGGCTTCACCGGCTGGGGGTCCTTCGCCGAGCTCGTGTCGATCGAGCGCGCCGAGGTCAACCTGGTGCGCATCCCCGACGCGATGACGTTCGACGTCGCGGCCAGCCTCGGGTGCCGGTTCGCCACGGCCTACCGCGCCGTCGTCCACGTGGGCGAGGTGACCGAGGGCGACAACGTCGTGGTCCACGGATGCGGGGGCGTGGGGCTCGCTGCCGTGATGGTCGCGGCGTCGCGCGGCGCCACAGTGGTCGCGGTCGACGTCTCGCCCGCGTCGCTCGCGCTGGCCGCGTCGCTGGGTGCGGCCACGACGATCGACGCCCGCGAGGTCGACGTGCCCGCCGCCGTGCGGGAGATCACCGGCGGCGCCGACGTCTCGATCGATGCGATCGGGCACGAGTCCGTCGTGCTGCAGGCGCTGCAGGGTCTGCGCACCCGCGGGCGTCACGTGCAGATCGGGCTGCTCGCCGCGGGAGACGCTCGGCTGTCCGACCTGATGGGCACCATCATTGCCGGCGAGCTGCAGGTGCTCGGCAGCCACGGCATGGCCGCGCACGAGTACCCGCCGATGATGGACGAGATCGCCGCCGGCCTGCTGCAGCCCGAGCGGCTGATCCTCGACGCTATCGGCCTCGACGACGTCCCGGCACGGTTGGCCGGGCTCGACCGGGTGGGCTCGGGTGCGGGAGGCGTCACCGTCATCCGACCGTGAGCGCGCCTTCCGTCGGCGCGAGACGGTGACGCTGCTCGACCGAGCGGCCCCAGGCCGTCCCGGTGAGGATGAGCACGATGCCGCACAGCCCGGCGAGCGAGACCTCGTCGCGCGCGATCGCGATGCCGCAGACGGCGGCCCACACCGGCTCTGTGCCGAGCAGCAGGCTGACGCGCGACGGCGACGTGCGCCGGACGGCCCAGGTCTGCACGAAGAAGGCGAAGACCGTGCAGACGAGCACGAGGTACAGCAGCAGGGCGGCGCCGCTGGCGTCGAGCCCGGCGACGAGGTGCGGCACCGAGTCGCCGTAGACCAACGAGGCCACGCAGAAGATGGCGGCACAGGTCGCCAGCTGCACCGTGGTGAGGTGCAGCGAGTCCAGGGTCCGCCCGTCGGTCAGCCGGGCCATCGACGTCACGTGGACCGCCCGCGCGACGGCCGCCAGCAGGATCAGCATGTCTCCGGCGGTCGGCGCGGTGAGCGCACCATTGCCCGCCAGCAGGGCGACCCCGACCACGGCGGTGGCGGCAGCGGCGAAGAACCCGGCGGGCAGCCGTCGCCCCGACACCACGGCGTCGAGGACGGGGGTGAGCACCATCGTCACGCTGATGATGAGGCCGGCGTTCGTGGCGGTGGTGTGCGCGATCCCGAAGGTTTCGAAGACGAAGACGACGGCCAGCGCCAGCCCCAGGAGGCTGCCGACGCGCATCTCGGCGGACGTCACCCGTCCCCGCCGGAGGCTCACGACCGCGGCCATCGCGGCCGCAGCGAGGATCATCCGCACCGCCAGGAGCGCCATCACGGACGTCGCCGAGACCAGCTCCTTGGCCACCAGGTAGGTCGACCCCCACGAGGCGGCCACGAGGAACAGCAACAGGTCGACGCGGAGGCGGGAGGCGAAAGCAGTCACGCGTCCATGATCGAGGCGAGCCGAAGGATCGGACAAGACTTCAGTTTGGTGTGCGACACGTTAGTTTGACCTAATGGAAGTCGGTCAGCTCCGGGCCCTGCGAGAGCTCGGCGAGCGCGGTAGCATCGCCGCCGTCGCCGCCGCCATGCGCGTCACCCCGTCGTCGGTCTCACAGCAGATCAGCGCGCTGCAGCGGCGGTCGCCCGTCCCGCTGACGGTCAAGGCCGGACGCCGGACGGTGCTCACCGATGCCGGCCGAGCCCTGGCAGCCGCGGCAGTCGACGTGGAGGTGGCGTTGCAACGAGCCGAGCAGGCTGTGGCCAGCTTCCAGGGCCAGCCTTCGGGCAGCGTGTCGGTGGCCGCCTTCCACAGCGCGGGACTCGCGGTCTTCGCGCCTCTCATCGCCGCGCTGGCCGGGCCCTCCGAGCCGGACGTCCGACTGAGCGACTTCGACGTGGCACAGGAGGAGTTCGCCGGGCTGACGTCCGCGCACGATCTCGTGCTGGCGCACCGACTGGTCGGCAGCCCACCGTGGCCGAGATCGGTTCGTGTCGAGCCGCTCCTCCTCGAACCGCTCGACATCGTGGTGCGGCGCGACCACCGACTGGCGTCCACGACGTCCATCGAGCCTGCCGACCTGCGGGACGAGGAGTGGGTCGCCGTGCACGAGGGCTTTCCGCTGACGCAGGCTCTTGCGGTGATCGCGGGCGCCGGCGGCAGCGAGACCCGCGTCCGCCACCGCATCAACGAGTTCCGCGTGGCCGCCTCCGTGGTGTCTGCGAGTGGCTGTGTCGCCCTCATGCCCCGCTACACGAGCGACCTCGACGCTCACCCTGAGCTGGTGCTGCGACCCCTCGCCGATCCGGGGATCGGCCGGCACATCGACTGCCTGGCGCGGCCCGAGACGCTCGAGCGCGCGGCCGTCCGGACCGTGCTGGCGCACGTCCGCGCCAGCATGTCGAGGCTCACGTCGCGCTGACGCCGGGGCGGCTCAGGCGGTCGCCTCGCCCATCGCCACCTCGACGCGCCGAAGTGTCGCCTGCAGCTGCCGCAGCTCGTCGGCCGTCAGGCCGAGGTCGTCGCGAATGGTGCACTGCACATCGTCCGCCCCCGCGTGGACCTGCCGGCCCCGCGGCGTCAGCGTCAGACGGACCGAACGGCGGTCGTTCACATCGATCTCTCGGGCGAGCAGGCCTTGCGTCTCCATGCGTCGCAACATCGGGGTGAGCGTGGCGTGGTCGAGGCGCAACGCCTCCGCGACGTCCTTGATCGTGCTCGGGCCGGACTCGCCGAGGTAGAGGGCCACGAGGTACTGCGGATACGTGATGCCGTGCCGTTCGAGCACGGGACGGTAGCGACGCGTCATCGCCCGCGAGGCGACGTAGAGGTCGAAGCACACGAGCTCGTCCAGGATGCCGCCGTCGCGGACGGGTGGTGTGCTGGTCATGGATCCTCCTCGTGACTGCCGACCTCGGATTGTGTCATGAGCCATCCTGTGCCAGATTATCTTGTGTACAAGATATCTCATCGAAGGAGCATCATGGCTGACATCGACGTCAACGACATCTCGCTGCACCTCACCGACACGGGCGGCGACGGACGTCCCGTCGTGCTGATCCACGGCTGGCCGCTCTCGGGCGCCTCGTGGTCCGAGCAGGTGCCGGCCCTGACCGAGGCCGGCTACCGCGTCGTCACCTACGACCGTCGCGGCTTCGGCGAGTCGGGCAAGCCCGAGTCGGGCTACGACTACGACACCTTCGCGGCCGACCTCGCCGGCCTGCTGACGTCGCTCGACCTCACCGACGTCACGCTCGTCGGGTTCTCGATGGGCGGCGGAGAGATCGCCCGCTACGTCGGCAACCACGGCACCGACCGCCTGCACTCGGTCGTCTTCGCCGGCGCCGTCCCGCCCTACCTGCTCAAGACCGACGACAACCCGGACGGCGGCCTCGCCGAGTCCGACGTCCAGGACATGGAGGACGGCGCCCGCACCGACCGCGAGAACTTCCTCGACGGGTTCGCGACCGGCTTCTTCTCGTCCGATGGTGAGCTGAAGGTGACCGAGCAGCAGCGCCAGGACGCGCTCGCGCTGGCGCGGCTCGCGCGGGACGAGGCGCTGGTCGGCTGCATCGGTGCGTTCGGGCGCACCGACTTCCGCGACGACCTGACCAAGGTCGACGTGCCGACGCTCGTCATCCACGGCGACTCCGACGCGATCGTGCCGTTTGAGGTGTCGGGCCAGCGCACCGCCGAGGCGATCGCCGACAGCACGCTCGTCGTGGTCGAGGGCGCGCCGCACGGCTTCAACGTCAGCCACGCCGGCGAGTTCAACGCCGCCCTGCTCGACTTCCTCGCGAAGTAGGTCGCTGCACGAACAAGCCCACCCGCCCCGGACCGGGGAGGGTGGGCTTCGTCGTGCCTGGAGCCGCCTGTCGGAATCGAACCGACGACCTTTTCATTACGAGTGAAACGCTCTACCGACTGAGCTAAGGCGGCCAAGGTCCGCCGAGGATCACCCGCCGAACCGAGAACAGACTCTACCCGGTGATCGCCGGGGATTCACACCGGGCCGCTCACCGTAGACTCGCACGCGTGACTGACACGACGCGCGCCGAGCTCGAGGAGATCCGCTCCAGCATCGACAACATCGATGCGGCGCTGATCCACATCCTGGCCGAGCGGTTCAAGTACACACAGCGAGTCGGCCGCCTCAAGGCCGAGCACGACCTGCCGCCGTCGGACCCGGCACGCGAGGAGCGTCAGATCACCCGACTGAAGGGCCTGGCCCTCGAAGCCGACCTCGACCCCGCCTTCGCCGAGAAGCTGCTCAACTTCATCATTGCCGAGGTCATCCGGCACCACGAGGACATCCGCGGCTGATCGAGACGCAAGAATCGGGTCTTGTCAGCACCGTCGCGGACAGAACCCGATTCTTCGGTCACTCCGTCAGCAGGTGGTGCCTGCCGTGGGCACCGTGCCCTCGGAGAGGTAGCCGTCGACGGCCTTCTTGATGCACTTGTTACCCGAGGCGTAGGCCGTGTGGCCGTCACCGTCGCGGGTGAGCAGGACGCCGGAGTCGAGCTGCTCGGCCAGCGCCTCGGCCGACTCGTAGGGCGTGGCCGGGTCACGCGTGGTGCCGATGACGACGATGGGCGGCGCCCCCTTGGCGTCGATCGTCGGCAGCGGGTTGGCCGACGTGATCGGCCAGTCGGAGCACCCGAGCGCACCGAAGGCGAGAGCCCTGCCGAACACCGGGGACGTCTTGACGAAGCGCGGGGTCTGCTTCTCGACGTCGGCGAGGGTCAGCCCCCCGGGGCTGTCGAGGCAGCTGATCGCGCTGATGACCTGGCCACTGTTGGATCCGTATGATCCGTCGGGCTTGCGGTCGAAGTAGACGTCGGCGAACTGAACCAGGACTGATCCGTCGCCCTTGAAAGCGGCGTCCAGCGCTTGGCTGAGGTAGGACCATGTCTCCTTGTCGTAGAGCGTCACCGCGATGCCGTAGAAGGCGAGCCCCTCGGTGAGCTTGCGGTCGCCCAACCCCGGCAACGGCTTGGCGTCGAGCTGCTGCATGAGGGCCGCGATCTTGGCCACGCCTGCCTGAGGGTCGGTGCCGATGGGGCACTTCTCGGACTTCGCGCAGTCGGCCGCGTAGGCGGCGAGCGCCCGCTGGAACCCCTCGGCCTGCGCGTAGCTGGACTCGACGGCGTCGAGCGACGGATCGACCGCGCCGTCGAGGACCATGCGACCGACCTTGTCGGGGAACAGCTCGGCGTAGACCGCGCCCAGCTCGGTGCCGTAGGACGCACCGAACCAGTCGAGCTTCGCGCGGCCCACCAGCGCGCGGACGACGTCCATGTCGCGGGCCGCCTCGACGGTGGACACGTGGGCCGCCAGCGCGCCGGAGTTGGCCTGGCACGCCGTGCCGATCGAGGCGAATGCCGCCCGCGAGGCCTCGATCTCGGCGGCGTCGTCGGGATCGGGGTCGCTGGCCGCGTAGGCGTCGAACTTCTTGGCGGGCAGACAGGTCAGGGGCGAGCTGAGCCCGACCCCGCGCGGATCGACGCCGATGACGTCGGCCGACGAGCGGACGTCGTCGCCGAGCTCGTTCTTCATCGCGCCGGCGTAGTCGATCGCCGAGCCACCCGGCCCGCCCGGGTTGACGAAGATGCTGCGCGTGCTCGTCTCGGTGGCCGGGTAGAGCACCATGCGCAGCTTGGTCGTGGCGCCGCCGGGGTCGGAGTAGTCGACCGGCACCGTGACGGTGGCGCAATGACCGCCGGTCTTGCAGTCGGACCAGTCGAGGTCTTGCGTGTAGAACGACTCGAGACCCTTCGGCGCCCCGACCTTGAGCGGACGCGGCTCGTCGAAGCCCGGCGAGCGGGTGGCGTAGGCCGCGTAGACCGCGACGCCCACCAGCAGGGCCAGGACGGTCGCGATCAGCAGGGTCGTACGGGCACGGGTCACCGGCGGAGTCCAATCATCATGCGCTCGAGCGCGAGGAGGGGGGCGGCATTGGCCGTGAGGGCCGCCCGACACTCGACGATGGCATCGATGGCGCCGATGGTCGACTCAGGCGTCCACAGGCGGGCGATCTCGTGGATGTCGTCGGCCACGTCGGCATTGACCAGCGCGGCGCCGTTCGTGCACTGGACCGCCAGGACGTCGCGGCAGAACGACAGCAGGTCGAGCAGCACGCCGTCGATCGCGTCGCGGGTGAGCCGGGTGCGGCGGCGCTTCTGCTCCTTCTCGAGCGTCGAAATCGCGCCGGCGAAGCCGGCCGGACGACGTCCGCGCTCCTCGACGCCCCAGGCCTGGCGGATGTCGGCGAGCTCGCGCTCGTCGGCGGCGTCGCAGAACGCCGCGGCCCTGGCCGTGGCCTCGTCGCTGACCCGCTGGGCCGCCGACATGCAGGTGCCGAGCCCGCGGATCGACAGCGGGATGGACAGGATCGCGCGACGCCGCTCGCGAGCGTCGGCGTCGCGCGCCAGGCCTCGGGCCCGTCCGATGTGCCCCTGCGACGCCGCCGCGACCGCATGGGCCATGGCCGGCTCGATGCCGTCACGCTCGACCAGCAAGCGCGCGATCGCCTCGGTGCCAGGCGTCCGCAGCACGACCGACCGCGACCGCGACCTCAGCGTGATCATGACGTCGTCGGCCGCCGGCGCGCACAGCATCCACACCGTGTGGCGCGACGGCTCCTCGATGGCCTTGAGCAACGCCGCGGCGGCGGGGTCGGTGAGGCGGTCGGCGTCTTCGACGATCAGCACCTGCCAGCGTCCGAGGGCAGGCCGCAGCGAGGACGCGCGGACGTACTCGCGGATGCCGTCGACCCCGATGGTGAGGCCTTCGGTGGTGATGACGGTGATGTCGGGATGGCTGCCGGCCCGCGCCGTGGTGCACGAGTGGCACTGCCCGCAACCGCCGAGCTCGCACTGCAGGGCCGCCGCGAACGCCAGCGCCGCGTTGGAGCGGCCCGAGCCCGGCGGCCCCGTGAACAGCCAGGCGTGGGTCATCGAGCGACCCTCGCCCGAGGCCGACGCCACGGCGCTGCGCAGGGTGGCGACGACCGGCTCCTGGCCGACCAGGTCGGTCCACACGGACGCCGAGGTCGTGGTCACGGCGCGCCGACCTGGCTCAGCCACGGCTCGACCGCGGCTCGGATGTCGCGGTGGATGTCGTCAGGCGTGCGTGCCGCGTCGACGACCAGGTAGTGGGACGGGTCGACCGCGGCGAGGTCGAGGAAGTGCTGGCGGACCCGCTGGTGGAACTCGAGCGGCTCGGCCTCGATGCGGTCGGCGCCCTCGAACCGGCTGAGCCCGACGGCCGGGTCGACGTCGAGCACGATCGTGAGGTTGGGACGCAGGTCGGACGTCGCCCAGCGCGCGACGGCCTCGAGCTCGGCGATGCCGATCTCGCGGCCGGCGCCCTGGTAGGCCAGCGTCGAGTCGACATATCGATCTGTCAGCACCACGTGCCCCTCGGCCAGCGCCGGCAGGACGACGCGGTCGACGTGCTCGGCCTTGTCGGCGGCGTAGATCAGCGCCTCGGTGCGCGGCGACAGCTCTCCGGTGTCGTTGTCGAGCACGATGCGACGCAGGATCTGCCCGACCTCGGTGCCGCCCGGCTCGCGCGTCAGCAGCACGGGATGCCCCAGACCCTCGAGCCACTCGACCAGCAAGGCGGCCTGCGTCGACTTGCCGGCCCCCTCGCCGCCTTCGAGACAGAGGAACAGCCCGGTCTCGGTGAAGAGGGGATCCATGGTGGCGAGCCTAGTCGGCGGCACCGTCAGGGCCAGGGTGGGTGAGGCGCCGCCCGTGGACGGCGACCGATCTTTCGGCATCCCGGCAGCTGGAGCACCCGCAACGCAGAGAGATCGGTCGGACCGAGGACTAGCGGGGCTTGAGGACGTCCGCGTCACGCGTCGTCAGCCACACCTCGATCGCCAGCAGCGCCGCGCAGATCAGCCCGACCCACAGCTCGGAGACCGGTACGAACGTCACCGCGACGCACGCCACGATCGCGGCACCGAACGGTCCGGCCGTCCGGATGCTCGGGTCGTGCAGCCGCACGTTCACGATCCACAGCGCCGCCAGCGCGGCGGCGACCGGACCGGTCACGAACGCGCTGCTGACGACGTCGCCGACGTCGGCGTGGGGGCCGTAGAACTCGATGCGGGCCGAGAGCCCCGCCCCCACGGCTGCGGCCGCACCGAAGATGACGTAGTGGCCGAAGCCCCAGACATAGCCGACGTCGTTACCCGTGAGGATGTCGGCGTTCTCACGGGCGAAGTAGAGCCACCACGCGGAGAACGTCACCAGCACGCCGCCGATCACGACGTACCAGAGCTCGAACGGCGGGTCCTCCTCGGCGAACGCGTTCTGCAGCGCGATCGTGACCGACAGGATCGTCTCGCCCAGGACGATGATGAAGAACAATCCGTACCGCTCGGCGATGTGGTGCGGGTGCCACGGCGTGGTGCCGGCAGACTCGGCCCACACCGGCACCGCGAAGTCGAGTGCCACGAGGACGACGAACAGGCCGATCGGTATGTCGCCGGACGTCACGAGCAGCGCCGCGACCCACCCGATCTGCACCCCGACCAGCCCGCGGGCGTAGCGCAGCGCGGTCGTGCGTCGCTCGGGATGGCCGGCCGCGGCGCGCAGCCACATCAGCACCAGCCCGATGCGCATGATGACGTACCCGACCACGCCGAGCGTGAAGTCGTGGTCGAACATCCGCGGCACCCCGGCTGCCAGCACGAGCGAGCCGAAGATCTGCAGGAGCGTGAGGACCCGGTGGATCGTGTCGTCCGGGTCGTAGGCCGAGTTGAACCAGACGAAGTTGAGCCAGGCCCAGAAGATCGCGAAGAACGACGCCGCGAACCAGATCAGGCCGTTGGCGACGTGGCCGTGCGCGATCTCGTGCTCGAGCGTCAGCGCCCCCTGCGCGATCGCCACGACGTAGCAGAGGTCGGTGAACAGCTCGAGGGGCGAGGCGACACGGTGCTGCTCGTGCGGGTCGCGAGGCGACAGGGGACGGACGAGGCGCGCGATCATGCAGCGATTCTGACAGCCCGACGCCGCCTTTTCAGCCGCCCGCGTTGAGCCGGTCGACCGCACCGAACAGGTCGCCCTGGTCGTAGTTGTCGACGGCCACGAAGTTCGGCAGACGGCCGCGCTCGGCCCGGCACTGCTCGAGCCGCGGATCGAGGACGTCGGCGGCGTTGACCTCTGCCGCGTCGCTGACCCGCGTCGCGTAGTTGCTGAGCCAGTGGTTGACCAGGAAGAGGGGCGCATCGGCAGGCCCCCTGAACAGGTCGCAGGTGAACTGCGAGCTCCTCGAGTACGAGTACGGCCTGTCCTGCACCTCGATCCTGCTGTCGATCAGCCACGGGTTCTTCGGCGCACCGCTCGCGTTCTCGAGCAGGAACACGACGCGCCGGCCCGAGGAGATCATCTCGCCCAGCGTCGGCCACGGCCTGCCCGCCTCGGGGATGTAGGTGTAGGGAAGCAGGCCCGCGCGCTCGACCAGCGCCGCGGTGTCGGCCGGCGTCACCTCGTCCTGGATGAAGAAGGTGATGACCTCGCGGGGGTTGCGGTCCAGCCAGTCCCTGACCTCCTCCATCAGGGGCTCCCACTCGGTCGAGCCGAGCTCGCACAGCGCGTGGCACAGGTACGGGGTGACGGGGCCGGTCGGCGTCAGGTTGAGGGAGTCTCTCAGCCGCAGAGCGCTCTGCACCACGCCGGCGCCGTAGGTCGCCTCGGCCTCGGCCAAGGCCTTGTCGCGACTCTCCGCACTGGTGGCGACGACCCCCTCGCGCTGGGTCGTCTGGCCGTACCAGCTGTCGATCAGCAGCACCCTGATGCCGTCGTCGAGCTGGCGCAGGATGCCGTGGGGCTGCTCGGCGAGGAACCACCCCGGCTGGTCGGCGGCCGACATCGAGTTGTGCGTGCCGGCGAAGGCGACGTCGTCGAACGAGCGGTTGCACAACTCGACGTGGCCGTTGCACGCGGTGCTGTCGTCGCCCGCCACGGCCGGGAGGTGCTGGTCGCCCGGCAGCGCGCCGACGACCACCGCAGCGACCAGTACAAGAGCGCCGACCGCGGCGACCGCGGGCCGGGCGAGCCGCCGCAGGCGGCGCACGGCCGGCGACGGGCCACCTGCTCGCGTCAGCCACCCGAGCACCAGCGCCCGCCCCAGCGCGCTCGCACCGACCAGAAGGACGACCACGCCGGCCACGCTGACCGCCAGCGACAGCACCGCGATCGGGCGCAGCACCAGGAGCGCCCCGACGCCCACGACGACGAGCGCCCGGACGACCTCGCCGCGGGGTGTCTCGGCCCGCTCGGTCAGGACGCGCCAGCCACGATCCAGCAGCGCGGCGGGGTCCAGGATCAATCCGGGACTGGCGCCGACCCGCAGCAACCAGCCGAGCGTCCCGACGACGACCGCCGTGACCCAGAACGTGCCGTCGAGCTCGCCCCACGCCGCCCGGGCCAGGGCACCGACCAGGGTGTCGTCGTCGACCCGCGAGATCACGAATCCACCGACGACCAGCAGGAGGACCAGCAGCCCCGCCGCCGTCATGATGCCGGCGCCGACGAGGCGCGCCGGTGCTCGCCAGCCACGGCGCCACGGCACGCCGCCGACGATCAGGACGACCAGCCCCAGGAGCGGCAGGAGCCATGACAGCAGGACGACCCAGTGGGCCAGGTTGATCCCCTCGGACGAGAACTCCTGGCCGCCGATCGATGCAAGGGTCACGTCGAGGTCGGTCGGGATCGCCGCCTGCGTCTCGGGCGCCAGCGTCGTGATCGCCGCGACCAGCAGCGCGCCGACGTCGGCGAGCCGCAGGACGACCTGACCCCCGTCGTCGGAGGTCAACGCCTCGTGGACCGGCGTGATCGCCGTCCGGACGGCCGGCCCGAGCGCAGGGCTGGCGACCAGCGACGCCGATGCCGACTCGATCAGCGGCCGCAGCCCCGTCAGATCCGGTTGCTGATCGAGCAGCCGGTCGGTGATGACGAGGCCCAGCTGGCGGGCGACCTGCGGGTCCTCTCGGACCGCGTCGACGTGCGCCGCGAACCGGTCGCCGTCGAGCAGCTGCCGGTTGGCCACGCCCGCGACGAGCCCGACCAGGAGGAGCAGCGAGCCGGCGACGAACGCCGCCCGCGACAGCACCTTCACGACGGCCTCCAGACGACGGTGGAACCCCCCACCTCGCACCCTAGGCCAGCCGTGGCCCCGCCGGGAACACCTACTTCTTGGCCGCAGCCTTCGTGGTCGTCGTCTTCTTCGCGGCAGTCTTCTTGGCAGCCGCCTTCTTCACGGGCGCCTTCTTGGCCGTGGACTTCTTCGCAGGAGCCTTCTTGGTGGCCTTCTTGGCGGTCGTCTTCTTGCCGCCCTTCTTGGCCGGGCCCTTCGCGCGGCGCTCGGCCAGCAGCTCGAAGGCGCGCTCGGGCGTCAGCGTCTCGAGCGAGTCGTCCTTGCGCAGGGTGGCGTTGTACTCACCGTCGGTGACGTACATGCCGAACCGGCCGTCCTTGGCGACGACGGGGCTGCCGCTGACAGGATCGTTGCCGAGCTCCTTGAGCGGGGCGGCGGCGGCCTTGCGACCGTACGTCTTGGGCTGGGCGTAGATCGCCTTGACCTCGTCCTCGGTGATCGTCAGCAGCTGGTCCTCGCGCTCGAGCGATCGCGAGTCGGTGCCCTTCTTGAGGTACGGGCCGTACCGTCCGTTCTGCGCCGTGACCTCGGTGCCGTCGTCGTCGACGTAGACGACGCGCGGCAGCGTCAGCAGCTGGACGGCCTGCTCGAGCGTGATGGTGTCGAGGTCCATGTCCTTGAACAGGCTCGCGGTGCGCG
>JBEVGQ010000037.1:0-3990 GCA_040511655.1 Aeromicrobium sp.
GGCCAAGCTGCAGTTCGTCGCCGACCTGCCGCGGGGCTGACGCCGCCCTCGCGATTCGTGGCCGGTGGGGCTCGGGTGAGAGAATGGTGGACGTGTCTTCCGTCAACCCGAACCCGCTGCCGCTCGTCTTCGAGCAGAAGCGCGGACGCCTCAAGCCCCCGCGTCACCTCGCCGACCTGAGCGCCGACGAGCGAGCAGCGGCTGCCGAGGCGATGGGCGAGCCCGCCTTCCGCGTCAAGCAGGTGGCCAACCACTACTACGGACGGCTCGAGCGTGACCCCGCGGCCATGACCGACCTGCCGGCGGCCAGCCGCGACCGCATCGTCGAGAGCCTGCTGCCCACCCTGCTCAACCCGGTGCGCACGATGGAGGCCGACAAGGGCACCACGGTCAAGAGCCTCTGGAAGCTGTTCGACGGAGCGTTGGTCGAGTCGGTGCTGATGCGCTACACCGACCGCGCCACGATCTGCGTCTCCAGCCAGGCCGGCTGCGGCATGGCCTGCCCGTTCTGCGCGACAGGCCAGGGCGGTCTGCAGCGCAACATGAGCACCGCCGAGATCGTCGACCAGGTCGTCGACGCTGCCGGACGCATGGCGCGCGGTGAGGTGGCCGGCGGGCCGGGGCGTCTGTCCAACGTCGTGTTCATGGGCATGGGCGAGCCGATGGCCAACTACAAGGCCGTCATCGGCGCCGTGCGTCGCATGGTCGCGCCGGCACCCGACGGCCTCGGCATGTCGGCTCGCAACATCACCGTCAGCACCGTCGGCCTGGTGCCGCGCATGAAGCAGCTGGCCGACGAGGGCATCCCCGTCACCTTGGCCCTGTCGTTGCACGCGCCCGACGACGAGCTGCGCAACGAGCTGGTGCCGATCAACACGCGCTGGTCGGTCCACGAGGCCGTCGAGGCCGCCTGGGAGTACGCGCGCAAGACGGGGCGTCGCGTGTCGATCGAGTACGCCATGATCAAGGACATCAACGACCAGGCGTGGCGCGCCGACCTGCTCGGCGACGTGCTGCAGTCGTACGGCGACTGGGGGTGGGTGCACGTCAACCTCATCCCGCTCAACCCCACGCCTGGCTCGATGTGGACCGCGTCGCGTCCCGAGGACGAGCGTGAGTTCGTGCGCCGGCTGATCGCCAAGGGGGTCCCCACGACGGTCCGCGACACCCGCGGCAGCGACATCGACGGCGCCTGCGGACAGCTCGCGGCCACCGAGGTCTGACCATCTCCTCGCCGCGTGTCGTCGCGACCGACCTCGACGGGACGCTGCTGCGCTCCGACGGCTCGTTGTCGAGCCGCACGCGTCAGGCGATCGTCGAGGCCGAGGCAGCGGGCGTCCCGACGCTGTTCGTCACCGCACGACCGCCGCGCTGGCTCGACGAGCTCGCCGACGCCGTGGGCGGCCACGGCGTCGCGATCTGCGGCAACGGCGCCTTCGTGTACGACCTGGTGAAGCGAGAGGTCACGGCGTCGCACGGGCACGACCCCGAGCTCATGGCTCAGGTCGTGGCCGATCTGCGCCAGGCCATCCCGGGCGTGGCGTTCGCCGTCGAGCGGGCCAACGGCATGGGGCGTGAGGACCTCTACGCCTACGCGGACGAGCACAGCGACGGCCACACAATCGGCGAGCTCGCGGACATCGCCGCGACCCCGGTCGGCAAGCTGCTGGCGCGCTGCCCCGAGCTCGACCCCGACGAGTTCCTGGCGCTGGTCGAGTCGGTGGTGGGCACGCGTGTCGAGCTCGGGTACTCCGGTGCGATCGGGCTGGCCGAGATGACCGCGCCGGGTGTCACGAAGGCCAGCGGCCTGACGACGTGGTGCGACGCGCAGGGCATCGTCGCCGACGAGGTGTGGGCCTGCGGTGACATGCCCAACGACCTGCCGATGCTGCGCTGGGCCGGCCGGGCCCATGCCGTGGCGAACGCCCACCCGGACGTCCTGGGCGTGGCCGACGTCGTGCTGGCGTCCAACGACGACGACGGCGTGGCCGCACTGCTCGAGTCGCTGCTCTGACACCGGGGCACGGACGGGTGGCCGCGGGTGGGGGCGATAGCGTGGGGGCGACCCGGAGGAGAACCATGATCGCGACGTCCCGCGACGACGGCAGCGACGTCGTCGTCATCGAGCTCCAGCGTGAGGACCGGCGCAACGCCCTCGACCTCGCCCTCTGCGATGCGATCCGCGAGGCCGCCGACGCGGCGGTCGCCGGCGGAGCGCGAGTCATCGTGGTGACGGGCCAGGGCTCGGCATTCTGCTCGGGCGCCGACCTCGGGGGCGTCTACGGTCCCGACTTCCTCAATGCGTTGTACGGGATGCTGCACCACCTCACCACGCTTCCGGTGCCGCTGATCGCCGCGGTCAACGGCCCCGCGATCGGTGCCGGCACCCAGCTGGCGATGGCGTGCGACCTGCGGGTCGCCGACGAGACGGCGAAGTTCGCGGTGCCGACCGCACGCAACGGCCTGGCGGTCGACGCGTGGACCATCCGCACGCTCAGCGATCTCGCCGGGGCGGGCAGGGCGCGTCGCCTGATGCTGGCGGCGGAGTCGCTCGGCCGCGACGAGGCGCTGGCCTGCGGCCTGGCCGACCGGGCCGGCACCCTCGACGACGCAGTCGCCTGGGCACGCGAGATCGCGACGTTCGCGCCGCTGACGCTGGCGCACAACAAGCTGGTGCTGAACGGCTCGTCGGCCGACGATGCCGCGATCGAGCAGAGCTTCGCGGCGGTGTGGGCCAGCGACGACGTGCAGGAGGCCGCGCTGGCTCGTACCGAACGTCGCGCGCCGGTCTTCAGGGGGCGTTGATGACGAGCCTGGTCTTCCGCATCCTCGACCGCCAGGTCATCTCGGGCCTGGCCGACGAGCTCGCCGTGGCCGATGCGCGCGGCTCGGTCTCGTACGCCCAGCTGCTGCACGAGTCGGCGTGCATCGCTGCGGGGCTGCACCACATGGGCATCGACGCCGGGACAGCGGTCGTCCTGGACGGGTTGCACGGACGCGACCTGGTCACGTCCGTGCTGGCCTGCGCGCGCATCGGTGCGGTACCGGCCGAGACGGGCAGTTTCCGGCTGGCCGGCAGCCCACCGGTGCTGCACGCCCCCGACACCGAGGTGACGTGGGACGTGCTCGACAAGGCCGGCCGCACCGAGCCGCACACCGCCCCCGAGCACGACGACGAAGGCTACGAAGAAGTGCTCCGAGCCGCGTACGGCACGATCATCGAAACGCTAGAAAGCGGCGGAACGGTCGATACTCGCTGAGCCCCGCGTAGCAACCATGGGTCGAGCGAGCGCAGCGAGCGAAGACAGGCGTGCTGGCGAAGCCAGCCAGCCGCGAGGAACGAGCGGATGACCGGGAGCCGCGAGGAACGAGCGCCTAACGGACGCCCCAGCTATACGTCTGCTTCTCCAGCCGCAGATAGACGAACGTCTCGGTGGACACGACGCTGTCGAGGGCACCGATCTGGGCCGACACGATGTCGAGCAGCTCGTCGTCGCTCTCGGCGACGATCTCGGCGAGGATGTCGAAGCGTCCGGTGGTGATGACGATGTAGTCGAGCTGGTGCATCGCGGCGAGCTCGGCGGCGACCTCGCGGATGTTGCCGTTGACCTTGATGCCGATCATGGCCTGGCGGGCGAAGCCCATCTGCAGGGGGTCGGTGACGGCGACGACCTGCATGACGCCGCTGTCGATGAGCTTCTGGACGCGGTGGCGGACGGCGGCCTCGGACAGTCCGACGTCCTTGGCGATCGCGGAGTACGACAGCCGGCCGTCGTCCTGGAGCAGCTCGATGATGCGCTTGGCGGTGTCGTCGAGGCTCTGTCCTCGCGCGGCCACGGGCTTGCGGTCGGTCATGACGGACATTGTGCCGTACAGCCCGTCGTTGAACAGGTCGACGTGCCCATGGCAACGGTTTCGTGAGCGAAACACACTCTTAACAGCGGAATCCCTTGTGCTGGGGCCGCGATGTTGCGAGTATTCGTGAACACG
>JBEVGQ010000038.1:0-11236 GCA_040511655.1 Aeromicrobium sp.
CTTCTTGAGCTGGTGGGTGGCGTTGCGGCTCGCCACGTCGTCGCCGAGCGCCCAGCCCTTGACCGTCTTGGCCAGGATCACCGTCGGCTGCCCGACGTGCTCGGTGGCGGCCTTGAACGCGGCGTAGACCTTGCGGTAGTCGTGCCCGCCGCGGGGCAGCTTCTCGATCTGCGAGTCGCTGAGGTGCTCGACCATCCGGGCCAGGCGCTCGTCGGCGCCGAAGAAGCTCCGGCGGACGTCGGCGCCGTCGGCGATCGAGATCGTCTGGAACTGGCCGTCGGGCGTGCGGTTCATCTGGTTGACGAGCACGCCGTCGACGTCGCGGGCGAGCAGGTCGTCCCACTCGCGTCCCCACACGACCTTGATGACGTTCCAGCCCGCGCCGCGGAAGGTGGACTCGAGCTCTTGAATGATCTTGCCGTTGCCGCGCACGGGGCCGTCGAGCTGCTGCAGGTTGCAGTTGATGACCCAGGTGAGGTTGTCGAGCTCTTCACGAGCCGCGACGCCGATCGCGCCGAGCGACTCGACCTCGCCCATCTCGCCGTCGCCGAGGAACGTCCAGACGTGCTGCTGGCTGGTGTCCTTGATGCCGCGGTTGTGCAGGTAGCGGTTGAAGCGCGCCTGGTAGATCGAGTTGATGCCGCCGAGACCCATCGAGACCGTGGGGAACTCCCAGTAGTCCTGCATGAGGCGGGGGTGGGGGTACGACGACAGGCCGTTGCCGGCGCCGTGGGAGTGCTCCTGGCGGAAGCGGTCCATCTGCTGCTCGTCGAAGCCGCCCTCGAGGAACGAGCGGGCGTAGATGCCGGGAGCGGCATGGCCCTGGAAGTAGATGTGGTCGCCACCGCCCGGGTGGTCCTTGCCGCGGAAGAAGTGGTTGAAGCCGACCTCGTAGAGGCTCGCCGCCGACTGGTACGACGCGATGTGGCCGCCGACTCCGAGCCCGGGACGGTTCGCTCGCGACACCATCACGGCGGCGTTCCAGCGGATGTACGAGCGGATGCGACGCTCGATGGCCTCGTTGCCCGGGAACCACGGCTCGCGCTCGGGCGGGATGGTGTTGATGAAGTCGGTGCTGCGCAGCGCCGGCACGCCGACGTTCTGCTCGCGGGCCCGCTCGAGGAGCTTGAGCATGACGTAACGAGCACGGCTGCGTCCGCGGCTGTCGACCATGTCGTCGAGCGAGGCGAGCCACTCCGCCGTCTCGTCGGGGTCGATGTCAGGCAGTTGGGTCGGGAGACCCTCGTGGATGACGGGCGGACGTTCCTGGCCGGATTGCGGCATGTTCACTCCCAATTGTCTTGTGGACGTGTCCATCATTCCACCCCGGGTTCGCTACTGTGAGACCGGCAACCATGCCGATGAACCTACTTTTCAGTAGGTTTCCGACGAACGCGAGGAGATATACCGGTGGACGCGGGCAAGCTGGGCTTCGGTCCTGACACCGTCATCCAGGAGCTTGGCTGGGATGAGGACGTCGACGAAGAGCTTCGGGTCGAGATCGAGCGTCACACCGGCAACAACCTGGTGGACGGCGACTTCGGCGAAGATGTTGAGGGCGTCATCCTCTGGTGGCGCGACGGTGACGGTGACCTCACCGATGCGCTGGTCGACTCGCTGACCGATCTGGTCGACGGCGGCAACGTGTGGCTCATGACGCCGAAGGTGGGTCGCGACAACTATGTCCCCGGCGCCGACGTGGTCGAGGCCGCCGAGGTGGCCGGTCTGTCGGTCACCACGACGTCGTCCGCCACGGCCGACTGGGCTGCCACTCGCCTCACCGCTCACAAGCGCTGAGGCCGAGGGCGCCCCGCGCCCGAGCGTCGAAGCGCGCCAGCGGAGCGTGAGCGTGCCGCGGCGTAGCCGCTCTTCTGCGAGGCGTGGCGAGCAGTCAGGCTCGCGCAAGGTCTCGTCGGACGGCATCCGCCGCGCCGCACTATTCTCGGACCATGACTCTCACCATCGGCGACGCCGCACCCGACTTCACGCTCAAGAACCAGCACGGCGAGGACATCACGCTCTCGTCGCTGCGAGGCAAGAACGTCGTCCTCGTCTTCTTCCCCTTCGCGTTCAGCGGCATCTGCACCGGCGAGCTGTGCGAGATCCGTGACAACCTCGACGCCTTCGCGACCGACGACGCCGAGGTGCTCGCCGTCTCGTGCGACCACTTCTTCTCCAACCGCGCCTTCGCCGACCGCGACGGCTACACCTTCTCGATCCTGAGCGACTTCTGGCCGCACGGCGAGGTCTCGCGCGCCTACGGCACCTTCAACGACGAGGCCGGCGCACCGAACCGCGGCGCGTTCGTGATCGACCGCGAAGGCGTGCTGCGCTGGCAGGTCGTCAACGGCATCGGCGAGGCGCGCGACCTGGCCGACTACCGAGCCGCGCTGGCCGATCTCAGCTGACGTCTGGGACCTTCGTCCGAATTGTGCGAATTCGCTGCGGCTGCCCCTGCGGATGCGCTTTGATATGGATGCGGCGGCTGCCAGGGACCCGAGACCTTGGCAGCCGTCGTCTCACGTCTTCGGGGCAGCCTGCGGTAGTGTGCCGCTGATCCTGAGGGCGAATAGCTCAGTTGGTTAGAGCATCCGGTTTACACCCGGAAGGTCGGGGGTTCGAGTCCCTCTTCGCCCACCGCCGGGCCGTTGCACCCGTACATGTGACCGAGCCCTACGACGTCCTCAGCGTGTTGGCGGCGCTCACCACGGCGGCCATGGAGGCGGCCAGGACCGAGCGGTCCTGGCCGGCGGCCCAGCGGACGGCTCCGTCGACGCGGTGCTCGAGCAGTGTCAACGCCTCGCTCGCGTGGCCGGTGCCGATGCTGGTCTGATGCAGGCTGAGCACGTCGATCCTGAGCCCCTGGGAGTCCAGTGCGTCAGTCAAGGCTTCGACCGGACCGGCGCCGTCATGGGTGCTCGTCTGCTCGACGTCGCCGATCCGTAGGCTGATGCGCGTGCGGGTTCGTCCGTCGGTTTCGGAGGTGTCGTAGCCGCTCAGCAACACGGCGCCGGCGGGGCCGAGGTAGGACGCGCGGAAGATGTCGAGGACGTCGCGGGCGGTGACCTCGGCGCCCGTTCCGTCAGTGTGCCGCTGGACGTGCCGAGCGAGGTCGATCTGGAAGCGGCGGGGCAGCTCGATGCCGTACTCGGCCTCCAGCAGGTAGGCGATGCCGCCCTTGCCGGACTGGGAGTTGACGCGGATCACGGCGTCGTAGCTGCGTCCGAGGTCGGCGGGGTCTATAGGCAGGTAGGGCACACGCCACGGCAGCTCTCGCTCGGCACGACCTTCGGCGGCGGCGCGCGCCTGGTGCTCGGCGAAACCCTTCTTGATCGCGTCCTGGTGGGTGCCGCTGAACGCCGTGTGCACGAGATCGCCCACATAGGGGTGCCGCGGATGCACCTCGATGCGGTTGCAGTGCTCGACCGTTCGGCGGATCTCGTCGATGTCCGAGAAGTCGATCATGGGGTCGATGCCCTGTGCGTGCAGGTTGAGCGCCAACGTGGCGATGTCCACGTTGCCCGTTCGCTCGCCGTTGCCGAAGATGCAGCCTTCCACCCGCTGGGCTCCCGCGAGAACTGCCAGCTCGGCGCAGGCGATCCCGGTGCCGCGGTCATTGTGGGGATGCACCGACAGGATCACGCTGTCGCGGCGGGCGAGGTTCTCGTGCATGTACTCGATCTGGTCGGCGTAGACGTTCGGCGTGGCGATCTCGACCGTGGCCGGCAGGTTGAGGATGACGGGGCGATCAGGGGTCGCCTGCCAGAGGCCGGTCATGGCGTCGCAGACGTCCAGCACGTAGTCGGGCTCGGTGAGGTTGAAGACCTCGGGCGAGAACTCGAACCTCACGGTGTCGAGGTCGCCGGCCAGCTCCAGGACGTCGCGCCCTCCAGCGAGGATGAGCTTGCGGAGGTCGACGCGGTCGTGCCCGAGCACGACGTCGCGCCACGTCGGAGCCGTCGCGGTGTACATGTGGATCACCACGGGGTTCGTGATGCCACGGATGGAATGGACGGTGCGCTCGATCAGGTCGCGCCGCGCCGGCGTGAAGACCACGATCGTCACGTCGTCGGGCGCGATCTCGCTGTTGGCGATCAGGCGCACGAAGTCGTAGTCGGTCTGCGACGCCGATGGGTAGCCGATCTCGATCTCCTTGTAGCCCATCGTCACCATGAGCTCGAAGAACTGGCGCTTGCGGGACGGGTCCATCGGTTCCGCGAGCGCCTGGTTGCCGTCGCGCAGGTCGACTGGCACCCATAGGGGAGCCTCGGTGAGGCGCCGGGTCGGCCACGTGCGCTCGGTCAGGGGGATGTCGACGCGCGAGTAGGCGTCGGCATATCGGTGGGACGGCATCTGGGAGTGTCGCTGCCGGTTCCACGAGGGAGCATGCGCGGGCACCGGGCCCTCGGGTGTCGTCAGTCGTGCAGCAGTATCGATGGTCATGTCGCGTTCCTTGCTTCTTCGATTCGTGTGACCGGCGCAGAGCTGGCACCACGGCGGGGGACCGGTCTGGTCAGACCCTGCCGTGGCAGCCGAGAAGAAGGAACCTGATGGCGAGCACCGGTAGAATGTAACAGAACTCCTCAGACAAGTAGAGATGTGATGTGCCATGGCGCAAGTTCGACGGACCTCGATGGCCGACCAGGCGGCAGAGCTGCTGCTCGACCGGGTGCGGGCCGGCGAGTGGGGCCTAGGCGAGAAGCTTCCGGGCGAGACCACGCTGGCACCTCAGCTGGGGGTCGGACGCTCGACGGTCCGCGAGGCGATCCGTCAGCTCGCCGGGCGAGGCGTGCTCACCTCGAGGCAGGGGGCGGGGGTGTTCGTGGCCGCGCTCGACGTCCGGGACGAGTGGGACGCCGTGCTGCATCGTGCCGACATCGTGGCGGTCATCGAGGCGCGCACAGCCGTGGAGAGTGCTGCGGCGGGCCTTGCGGCACTCCGTCGCACCCCGGGCGACCTGAGGACGATCCGGGGCTCGCTCGCGCGCAGAGCCGTGAGTCGCTCGGATGCCGGCGAGCACGTCGACGCCGACATCGCCTTCCACCGCAGCATCGTGGCCGCTGCGCACAATGACATCCTCACCGACCTGTTCGACTCGTTCACCCCGCGCGTCCGGCAGTCCATGCTCGAGATGCTTCGACTCCGTGGAGGGTTCGGCGGCGATGCGGACCAGCAGGAGCATGCGCTGCTTGCCGAGGCCGTTGCGCGACGTGACGAGGAGACGGCCACGATGCTGAGCCGGGAGCACCTGAACGCCCTGAAGGACGACATGGGGTAGCGGCGACACGGACGGAACATGTTCCGTCGGTCGTTGCTGTCACACCAGCCCCAGGCGTAACTTCATCTCGCGCCCGCTGTGGGTGCCTGTCACAGAGGGGACCCCATGAAGACACCCACCATCGTCCGCGCGGGCGCGGCGCTCACGGCTGCGGGAGCGCTCGTGCTCGCCGGGCTGATGTCGCCGGCGTCCGCCGCCTCGAGCACCGGCTCGCTGAAGGGAGTCGTCACCCTCGGCGGCCAGCCGGTCGACTTCGCGAAGGTGCAGGTCTACCCGCTCGTGCTCGACCGGGCCGTCGACGAGTACGAGGTCGGCCAGCGGCTGAAGACCGACAACACCGACAGCAAGGGTCGGTACTCGTTCTCCGGGCTGACGGCGACGTCCAGCACCACCAACCGGTACGTCGTCCTCGTCACCGACCGCACGTCGAAGGGAGTGAAGTCGTACCGCACGATCGTCGCCAAGAAGGGCAAGACGCTCACCCAGAACGTTGACCTGAGGGCCGCCTCCGCTCTCACCGGCATCGTGAAGAGGTCGGACGGGCGCCCCGCGACGGGTCTGACGGTCAGCGTCGAGCCCGGTCAGTACAACGACCAAGGCGAGTCCTACGAGAAGCTCTACCCAGAGTGGAGTGCTCCCGTGAACGCCGACGGCACCTACGCACTGCGCGGCATCCCGGCCGGCAACTACCGGGAGGTCATCGTCTCCGACGGCCCGTACGCGAGGCAGTGCTTCGACTTCGTCGCCGGCGCGTTGGCCGACTGCGTGACCGGCACGGACGGCGCGGCCTATGCCAAGGGACGCGTGACCCTCGCCCCCGGTGAGCAGCGCGCCCTGCCCGCCGTCACGATGACCAAGTCGGCGCCTGCCGTCACCACCCTCAAGGGCAAGGTCACCGACTCGTCCGGTCGGCCCCTCAAGGGCATCGGCGTGCGCATCTACACGGGTCAGTTCAACCGCGTGGTCACGACCCGGTCGAGCGGTCGCTACACGCTCAAGGACAGCTTTCCGGCCGGTGCCTACTCGATCCGCTTCGACGACCACAACGACGTGTGGGCGTCGCAGTTCTTCGGCGGCGGCACCGACCGCAAGACGCGTCAGCGGGTCACGGTCGTCCCGGGCACGCCGATCAGCGGTCTCGACACCAAGCTGAAGTCCAGGGTCTCCGTCAAGACCGCGACCAAGGGCGGCACCGGCACGGCGAAGGTGGCGGTGCGCATCACCCGTGCGGCGTCGAGCAAGGCGCCTGGCGGCAAGCTGACGCTCTCGTTCGAGGGCCGCTCCAAGACCGTCGACGTCGTCAAGGGCCGGGCCGTCGTGACCCTGAGCGGTCTGCCGGCGGGAAGTCAGCCGCTGACCGCCACCTACTCGGGCACCAGCAGCACGGCCGGCGCCACCAAGGCCCTGCGCGTGACCGTCAAGTAGCGGTCCCGTGACGACCGACGTGGCCGAGCTGGCGCGACGACTGCGTGCAGCTGGCTGCGTCTTCGCCGAGGACGAGGCACACGTGCTCTCGTCCTCGGCGACGTCGGCCGACGGGCTCGAGTCGCTTGTGCTGCGGCGTCTGGCGGGCGAGCCGCTCGAGGGAGTCCTCGGATGGGCCGAGTTCTGCGGCCTGCGCATCGCCGTCGAGCCGGGCGTCTTCGTGCCCCGGGCCAGGACCGCCGTGCTGGTCGAGCACGGCCGCGCCCTGATCCGGGCCGGCTCGGTCGTCGTCGACCTGTGCTGCGGGACGGGCGCGGTCGGCGTCGCCTTGCACCACGAGGTGCCGGGCATCGAGCTGCACGTGTCGGACGTCGATCCGGCTGCCGTCGCCTGCGCGCGTCGCAACGCCGAGCCGATCGGCGGCCGGGTGCACGAGGGTGACCTGTTCGAGGCGCTGCCGGACGACCTGCGCGGCCGAGTCGACCTGATGGTCGTCAACGCGCCGTACGTGCCCACGGACGCGATCGCCACGATGCCGCCGGAGGCGCGCGACCACGAGCCGCGCACCGCGCTCGACGGGGGAGTTGACGGTGTCGACGTCCACCGCCGCGTCGCTGGCGGCGCCAGACGGTGGCTGGCACCGGGCGGTCACCTGATCATCGAGACGAGCCGGCGCCAGGCCGCCCTGACGGCCGAGGCAATCGAGCTCGCCGGGCTGCGTCCGTCCGTCGTCACCTCGGACGACAGCGACGGCACCGCGGTGATCGGTTCGCAGGACCTCGACACCGACCGGTGACATGATGTCGCGCATGAGAACGACCTTGATCGCGCTGGCTTCGGCGGCGCTTCTGCTTGCGGGCTGTTCGTCCGACTCGGACGAACCGGCGGCGTCCGCACCGCCGTCGGCGTCCGCCGCTCCGACCACCCCGGCGACGACCGCCCCGGCGTCCGCCACCCCGCTCGTCGAGGGAGAGGACTACGACGTCGTGGCGGCCCTTCCGGCGACGATCGAGGGTTCGCCGGTCCAGTGGTCCGGGGTCGACGCCGGTGGCACGGCGTTCGGGGGCATCGACGTACCAGACCCGGCCTACGAGCAGGGGCGGATGGGCCCCGTCGACTCGTACGCCCAGCCCGTCCTGATGACTCCCACCGGTCAGCTGACCCGCATGACACCCGTGCGCGACTCGGGCGTCACGACGCAGATGCTTGGGGGCGACGCGAACGACGACTGGGTCACGTGGTTCGAGTCCGCCGACACGAGCATCGGCATGGGGAGCTGGACGCTCTACTCGTACGAGCGGTCCACGAAGACGCTGCGCACGATCGCGACGTACGAGGACGATGTCGTCGGCAAGAACACCTTCCTCGACTACGACGGGCGTCCCGAGATCCTCGGCGACGACGTGGTGATGGGAACGGCGGGGATCGGCTCGTCGGGCAAGGGGAGCGCGATCCTGACGGTGCCTCTCGACGGCTCTGCCCCGCTGACCCGGCTCGTGGCGAGGGCGAGCGAACCGGACGTGGACGAGAACGGATTCAGCTTCCTGCAGGGATGGAAGCGGCTCATGTACCGCGACACCTCGACGGGCGACATCCGACAGCTGCACACGGGCGCGGGTCGTGGGGAGTGCCACTTCTACCGCTCGGGCGTGCTGGTGACGTGCGATAAGACCAGCGACGGCGAGGAGGTCACGGTGGCCGGTCCTGAGGGCACGCGGACGTTCGGGCCGTTCCGTAGCGGGGTCAGCTACGTCGAGCTGAGGGACGGATGGGCCAGATTCGTCGAGGACGCCGACGGCGATCCGCAGATCTACGCGGTCGACGCCGCCACCGAGACGCTCCACCACGTCTCGGCATCACAGAACCTGTGGCGTCTGGTGGGTCACGGGTACGCCCTCGTGGTGCAGGTCGACGACGACCGGGAAGCTACCGGCTACCAGCTCATCAAGCTCCGCTGAGCGGACGTGTCGGAGCGGCCTGACACGATGACCGGATGACCACCGCGACCGACGCCACCCTCGCCCTGCGCCGCCTCACGAGCCGCGACGACGCCGTCTTCCACGACGGCCAGCTCGAGGCCATCGAGGCACTGGTCGACGGTCATCGGCGGGCCTTGGTCGTGCAGCGCACGGGTTGGGGCAAGTCGGCCGTCTACTTCATCTCGACGCTGCTGCTGCGTCAACGCGGCGCCGGGCCGACCCTGCTCGTCTCGCCGCTGCTGGCCCTGATGCGCGACCAGGTGGCTGCCGCGGCCCGCGCTGGGGTGCGGGCCGTCGCGATCAACTCGGCCAACCCGCACGAGTGGGACGAGACCCGCGCCAAGCTGGCCGCCGACGAGATCGACATCCTGCTGGTCTCGCCCGAGCGCCTCAACAACCCGCGCTTCCGCGACGAGCAGCTGCCCGCCCTGATCGAGCGCATGGGCATGCTGGTGGTCGACGAGGCGCACTGCATCTCCGACTGGGGCCACGACTTCCGGCCCGACTACCGCCGGCTGGCCGAGCTGATCGGCCAGCTGCCGTCCGACCTGCCCGTCCTGGCCACCACCGCGACGGCCAACGCCCGCGTGGTCACCGACGTCGCCGAGCAGCTGGGCGCCGAGGGCGACGTGCTGACCATTCGAGGGTCGCTGGCGCGCACGTCGCTGCGCCTCGGCGTGCTCGAGCTGCCGGGGGCACGCGACCGCCTGGGCTGGCTGCTCAGCCACCTGGCCGAGCTGCCCGGCAGCGGCATCATCTACACCCTCACGGTCTCCGCCGCCGAAGACACCGCGCGCCTGCTGCGCGAGGGTGGCCACGCCGTGCGCGCCTACACGGGCCGCACCGATCCCGAGGAGCGCGAGCAGCTCGAGGGGCAGCTCAAGGCCAACGAGCTCAAGGCGCTCGTCGCCACCAGCGCGCTCGGCATGGGCTTCGACAAGCCCGATCTCGGCTTCGTCATCCACCTCGGGGCGCCGTCGTCCCCGGTGGCCTACTACCAGCAGGTCGGACGTGCGGGGCGCGCCACCGACAACGCCGACGTCCTGCTGCTGCCGGGCCGCGAGGACAAGGACATCTGGACGTACTTCGCCACGTCGTCGATGCCGAGCCAGGAGCGGGCGGCGGCGGTCATCGGCGAGCTGAGCGACGTGCCGCTGTCGACGCCCGCCCTCGAGGCGCGGGTCAACCTGCGCCGCACGCCGCTCGAGCTGCTGCTCAAGGTGCTCGATGTCGACGGTGCGGTGCGTCGCGTGCAGGGCGGATGGGTCGCGACCGGGCAGCCGTGGACGTACGACCGCGAGCGCTACGAGCGCATCGCCGCGGCGCGCGAGGCCGAGCAGAGCTCGATGCTGACCTACCAGCGCGACTCGACGTGCCGCATGGAGATGCTGCAGCGCGACCTCGACGACGCCACGGCGGCGCCCTGCGGCCGGTGCGACAACTGCGCCGGCCCGTGGTTCCCGACCGGGGTCGACTCGGCCGCCACCCAGACGGCGTCCGGCACCCTTGACAAGGTCGGCGTCGAGATCGAGCCGCGCGCCCAGTGGCCCACGGGTGCCGAGCGGCTCGGCGTCGAGGCCAAGGGCAAGATCGCCGTCGACGACCGCGCCGAGGCCGGGCGCGCCGTGGCCAGGCTCACCGACCTCGGCTGGGGCGGCGTGCTGCGCGAGCTGTTCGCCGCCGGGGCACCCGACGCGCCGATCTCCGACGAGCTGCTGGGCGCCTGCGTGCGGGTGCTCAAGGACTGGGGGTGGGCCGAGCGTCCGGCCGCGGTCGTCAGCATCCCGTCTCGGTCCCGGCCGCAGCTGGTCGACTCGATGGCCCGCGGCATCGCCGGCATCGGCCGACTGACCGACCTTGGCTCCCTCGACCTGGTGGGCGAGGGAGCCCGCAGCGGACCGGGAGGCAACAGTGCCTACCGCCTGGCCGACGTGTGGGGGCAGCTCGCCGTCGGCCCGGCCCTGGCCGAGGGCCTGCAGTCGCTCGGCGGCAAGCCGGTGCTGCTGATCGACGACCGCGTCGACAGCCGGTGGACGCTCACCACCGCCGCGCGTGAGCTGCGCCGCAGCGGTGCCGGCTCGGTGCTGCCGCTCGTGCTCGCGCAGGTCGGCTGACGCTCCACCGCGTCCGTGGGTACGTTGGACGACATGGAGCACAGATATCTCGGCAACAGCGGTCTCAAGATCTCGGAGATCGCCTACGGCAACTGGCTGACCCACGGCTCGCAGGTCGAGGAGGACGCCGCCACGGCATGCGTCCGTCAGGCCCTCGACGTCGGCATCACGACCTTCGACACCGCCGACGTGTACGCCAACACCAAGGCCGAGTCGGTGCTCGGACGCGCCCTGGCCGGCGAGCGTCGTGAGTCGCTCGAGATCTTCACCAAGGTCTACTGGACCACCGGCCCCGGCGGCCCGAACGACTCCGGACTGTCGCGCAAGCACATCATGGAGTCGATCAACGGCTCGCTCACGCGCCTGCAGACCGACTACGTCGACCTCTACCAGGCTCACCGCTTCGACGTCGAGACACCGCTCGAAGAGACGATGCAGGC
>JBEVGQ010000039.1:0-5755 GCA_040511655.1 Aeromicrobium sp.
CGCGGCGTCGACATCGACGACCTCGTCGGCCGCGTCCCCTTCGAGAAGATCTGGGGCCTGCTGGTCGACGGGACGTACGAGCCCGGCCTCCCGCCCGCCGAGCCGTTCCCGATCCCCGTCCACTCCGGCGACATCCGCGCCGACGTGCAGAGCGCGATCGCGCTGACCGCGCCCGCGTGGGGCATGAAGCAGTTGTACGACATCGACGACGTGCAGGCCCGCGACGACCTGGCCCGCGCCGCCGTCATGGTGCTGTCGTACGTCGCCCAGGCCGCCCGCGGCGTGGGGCAGCCGTTCGTCCCGCAGAGCGAGGTCGACAAGGCCGGCACCATCACCGAGCGCTTCCTGACGCGCTGGCGCGGCGAGGTCAACCCCGACCACGCCAAGGCGATCGACGCGTACTGGGTCTCGGCGGCCGAGCACGGCATGAACGCCTCGACGTTCACGGCCCGCGTCATCGCGTCCACCGGCGCCGATGCGGCTGCTGCCCTGTCGGGGGCGGTGGGCGCCATGTCGGGCCCCCTGCACGGCGGTGCTCCGGCCCGCGTCCTGACGATGATCGAGGAGGTCGAGAAGTCCGGCGACGCCACCAAGTACGTCAAGGGCCTGCTCGACTCCGGCGAGCGCCTGATGGGCTTCGGCCACCGCGTCTACCGTGCCCAGGACCCCCGCGCCCGCACGCTGCGCCGTACGGCCAAGGAGCTCAACGCTCCCCGCGCCGAGGTCGCCATCGCGCTCGAGGAGGCCGCGCTCAAGGAGCTCAAGGAGCGTCGCCCCGACCGCGTGCTCGAGACCAACGTCGAGTTCTGGGCCGCGATCGTCCTCGACTACGCCGAGATCCCGCCGCACATGTTCACCGCGATGTTCACGTCCGCCCGCACGGCCGGCTGGAGCGCGCACATCCTCGAGCAGAAGCGCACCGGACGCCTCATCCGTCCGTCCGCGATCTACACCGGACCCGCCTCGCGCGGAGCCGACGAGGTCGAGGGCTGGAACCCTGAGTGGGCCAACGCCTGATCATCCACGGTTGACGCAAGAATCTGGGTTCGTCCGCGTGGGTGCGGCCGAACCCGGATTTCTTCGTGCCCCGGGTGGCGAACGCTCAGCGATCGCGCAGGTCGTGCGCGACGCTGCGCGCGTCGAGCACGTCGGCCAGCAGCACCTCGGCCCGGGCGTCGAAGGAGTGCTCGGCCGCGACGCGAGCCGCGTTGGCGGCCAGCACGTCGGTACCCGGCCACAGCGTCGACGCGGGGTCGAGCAGCGCCCGCAGCTCGTCGAGCGAGCCGTAGGTGCGCGCCGACGGCCCCAGGACGTCCTCGAGCCCGTCGACGCGATCGCTCACCACCCGCGCACCGGCGGCCACGGCGTCGAAGAGGCGGTTGGAGTAGAAGCCCAGGCGGGCCATGTCGGGCCAGTGGTCGTTGAGCACGATGCGGGCGCCCCGGTACGCCGCCGGCACCAGGTCGTTGTCGAGGTGGTCGGCGGCCACGTGGGCGGCACCGATGAACTGCTCCCAGCCGTCGCCGAAGACCGTCAGGTCGGCCCCCGCCGCCACGGCGTCGCCGACGACGGGACGCATGACCTTGCGCGTGCGGCCGACGAAGAGCGTGCCGATGCCGGCCATCGCCTCACCGTGCGGGGTGAACCGCCCGACGTCGGTGGCCTGCAGCAGCGTGCGCACCTCACGCCCCGTCGCGGCGGACGCCTGCTCGGCCCACGTCCGGCCTGCCGCGTAGACCAGGTCGAAGCCCTGACCCAGCTCGTCGACCGGCACCTCGTCGGGGTGGCTGATGACCCACAGGACGTTGGTCGCCCCCGGCTGCGACACGGCCGGCCACCGGCCGCGCAGCGTCACCGTGACGTCGTCGAGGTGGTCGACGCCGGGTCGCTGGTGGGCGCCGCGGCGGTCGACGAAGGCCTCCTGGCCCCAGCGACGCAAGCTGCGCACGAGGTCGTCGGCGAAGTACGTGTCGCCCCAGACGTCGCCGTGCGGGCCACCCTGCGCCGCGATCTTGACCGACCACCGCAGGCACGGCAGCCCCGCCGCCGGGCCGTCCTCGACCAGCCGCGCCGGCCGCACCAGCAGCGGCGACGACGTGGTGCGACGACGGCTCTCGGGCAGGCCTGGCCCCGTCGCGAAGCCGTCCAGGACGAGCCCGGCGCTCCCCCAGACCTCCGGACGCGGCACGGGCAGACGTGCGCCCCACCGCTCGAGCAGCCGCAGCTGGTCGGGCTCGGACGGACCGTGCAGGGGTGAGCGGGCGCGGCGGCTGACCCGCGACGACGCGACGGTCTCGAAGCGCCCCTGCCTGCTCTCGGCCAGCCGCAGGCACAGGTCGACGTCGGCGAGGTCGCCGAACGTCGGGTCGAGGCCGTCGACCGAGGCCAGCACCTCGGCACGGACCGCCAGACCGGCCGCGTCGACCGCGTCGGGTGCCGGGGCACGCTCGGGCAGGTCGACGAGCGGGTGCGACGCCAGCAGCGGCACGGGCACGACGTGCGGGCCCGCCGACACCCATCCGGCCGACCTGATGGTGTCGTCGGCCGTCAGCAGCAGCGACTGAGCCGCGAGGACGCCGTCCGCGCCCACCGCCTCGACGAGCGGGGCGAGCCAGCCCTCGTGCACCTCGGCGTCGTGGCCGACCACCACGGCCACCTCACCGGTGGACGCCGCGAATGCACGGTCGAGCGCCAGCGACTCGTTGACCGGCGACGCGACACGCAGCACCGTGACCCTGCCGTCGGCGGCGAAGCAGGACATGAGGATCGACGACACCTCGCGGCTCGAGCCGTTGTCGACCACGACGACCTCGACGTCGCGGTCGGCGCGCTCGAGCACACGCTCGACCGCGCGACGGGTGCGGTGCCGGTCGCCGTGCGACACCACCAGCACCGACACGCGGCCGGGCACACGGCCGGCTACCTGGTGGCGCACGGCGGCCCAGTCGACGAGCTCGGCAGCACGCATCGCCTGCTCGTGGGTGCTCGTGCGTCCTGGCGCGAGAGGTCGCCGGCCCAGGTCGCTCCCCCTCACCCCGATGAAGGGGACGAAGCGGGCGTCGAGGTCGTGCCGCACCAGGAGGTCCCAGTCCCACCGGTCGTCGGCCGCGACGGTGACACCGAGGCGGCGCAGGGCCTCGGTCGGCGCCAGCACGGCCGCCAAGGAGCGCGGGACGTCCCACAGCACCGACTCGCGACCGGGCAGGGCAGTCCACCACCGCCCGCTCGCCTCGTCGACCGCGGCGGCGTGCATCAGGACGCCCGGCCGCGCCTCGGCGAGCAGGCCGCTCAGCAGGCCCGGCGTCCATGACTCCTGCGGCTGCCACACGATCGTCCACGGTTCCTCGACGGTCGCGAGCACGTCGGCGGCCCGCGAGGACCACGACGTCTGACGCGTCGGTACCACGGCGACGCGCGGGTCGGCGGCCAGCTCGTGCAGCGCCGACCCGGCGGGGACGTCCGCGGGCACGGCGACGCGCAACGTCCACGACGCGTGCTCCTGCGCGAGGACGGTGGCCAAGGTGTCGGGCAGCTCGCGACCCCACTCGGCCGCGTCGGCGACGATCGCGACAGCGACGGCGTCCGGCTCAGCCGCCTGCGGACGCGCGGACGCGAGGTGCCAGCGCGCCACGGCGGTCGGCGGCGGACGCAGCAGTGCCTGCTGCCGTCCCGTCTCGACCGCGGCGCCCAGGAGCAGCTCGCGGAGATCGCCCCACGACGTGGGCTCGATGCCGGAGCCGGGCTCGGGGACCGTCTGCGTGCGGGCGTCGGCGTGCTCGAGGAAGTGGCCCAGCGGGCCGCCAGGGTGCTGCGCCGACTCCGGCACGCGCGCCAGGTAGGTCGCCCCGTCGAAGTGGGGGCCGGCCGCCCCCTCGACCTGCCCGGTGCGCAGCAGGTGCATGAACGTCATCGGCATGCGGACGCCTGCCTTGCTGCGGTACCAGGCTCTCTCGTAGAGCGGCGAGAGCGTCAGCGCCTGCGACTCCCCCGTCTCGAGGAAGTGCCACACCGCCGACCGGTCGTCGATGAACCTGCGGCCCGCCTGCGCCTCGTAATAGGCGCGGTCGAGCACACCGGCCGCGAGGATCGTCGCCAGCGCGGACGACTGCTGGGTGCGCAGGTGCACGAACCGCTTCCACGACCACTTGCCCAGCTGGGGAACGGGAGCGCCGGCCCGCGCGTGCTGCAGGTAGAAGCCGACCGGCCCGCCCGGGTGGTCGATCGCGTCCGGCGCGAGAGCGACGAGCTCGAGGTCGTCGAGGACCTCACGACATGGGAAGGTGCGGGCCGATCCGTCGAGCACGGCCGCGACGACCTGGTCCGACGAGAGACCGGTGGCCTCGACGTCCGTCAGCGGATTCGGCAGCATCCCGGCCGCCGCGCCCTCTCGCACGTAGTGCTCGAGGGCGGCCGCGGGCTCGTGCTCCAGCCGCGTCTGCAAGCCGTAGTACCAAGGGTCGAACAGGCCCGACGCCAGGACGCGTGCGGCGTCGAGGCCACCGTGCGTGCCATCGTCCGCGGAGACGGCCTCGCGCGCCTTCCGCGCGACGCCGCGCAGTCGGCTCTTGGGCGACGGCGACATGATCCTCCTCGGTGCCGGGCAACCCGAAGACTACGCAATCGACCCCCGCGCGGTGGGACCCGCATCACCCGGGCCCAGCCCCACACCACCTGGAAAAACAAGAGGGGGCCGGCCATCCCCCCGAGATGCCCGGCCCCACGACGCCTTCGCGTCGATGCCTCTGACACGAACGTACCGAATATTCGTACAGAAGTGCAGTCTTGACTTTGGCGCGCCGACTAGTTATTTAGGACTATCCCTGCATAGTCCGGTCGGATCGTGCGTCCGCGAGCTATCTCAGCGCGACCAGCTGGGTCAGGTCGTCGGTCGGCAGCTCGTCCACGACGGCTGTCACCGCCATCCAGCGCAGGTCGACGGGCGCGCCGTGCTGAGACAGGAACGCCGTCTCGGAGGCGTCCTGCCCGGTCGCGATACGCACCAGGGAGCTGCGGGGAGCCAGCACCGTGGCATCGACGACGTGCCAGGCGCCGTCGACGTGCGCCTCGGCGACGGCGTGGAAGTCCATCGGGAACAGGCCGGGCGCGTAGACCGAGGCCAGGCGGGCCGGGACGTCGAGCGCGCGGAGCAGGGCGACCACGAGGTGCGCGTAGTCGCGGCACACCCCGGCCCGGGCCAGCAGGGTGGCGACCGCGCCGTCGGTCGGCTGGCTCGCGCCGGCCACGTACGACAGCCGGTCGCCGACCCACGAGCTGACGGCGTCGAGGAGGTCCTTGCCCTCGATGCCCGCGAACTCCGACTGCGCGGTCGGGAACAGCGTGTCGGACTCGCAGTAGCGGCTGGGGCGCCTGTACTCGATGATGTCGAGCTCCTCGGTGCCGATGGGAGCGGCCAGGCCCGTGACGTCGGCCGAGTAGTCGATGACCATCGGCCCGGGCGGGCCGAGCAGGCGGTGCAGCCGCGTGCCGTGCCGGCCAGCGACCTCGTGGGCCTCGATCGGCGCACCGTTGGACGTGATCGTGAGCGACTCGTGGGCATCGGCCCCCTCGGCCACCGCGACCGACAGGATCAGGTCGGCCTCTCCGTGCAGGTACAGCTCGAGATGGGACGTCACGGATCGCTTCACCGGACGATCCTGTCACGGCCACTAGCGCCCGGCACAACTCAGCAGGAATGGGCCTGAGCATGCCGACGTTGACCACGGGATGACCACCATCGGACTCATCGGCTCAGGCA